>JAFEEP010000290.1 GCA_018241045.1 Pseudomonadota bacterium
AGCATTACCGCGGTCTGCGCGCGGTAGGTCTTGGGCATCACCAGCGAAATGCCCAGCACCACGAGGCACACCAGCAGTGTGGTCGCCAGGATCAGCAGGGCGTGGCGCCGGAAGAACGAGAAGGATTCGCCCAGATCAAGCCGGTCCTGGGCAACCAGCCGGTCCCCGCCGAGCGCGGCGATATCGCGTCGGCTGGCAACGGCGGGCAGGTGAACTTCAGTCTTCATGCAACCGCCCCTGTGGCTATGCGACTGGGCGGAAGGTGGTGGCGTACCTTGTCCATCATCCCACCACCTTCACGCCCAAACTGGCGGCAAATCCGCTGTAGGAGCGACCCAGGGCCCCGCCATTCTGATCCCGGTAGCCCGTACTCGCCGTCACCCCGATGTGGGGGGTCAGCCGGTAAAGGGCCGAGAGATCGAAACTGGTGCGCTTGTCGGTACGACCGATGGCGCGGTAATCCTCGCTGACATGGGCGGCCTGCGCCGTCAGCAACAGGCGCGTTCCCAGCAGATGACGCGCTTCGAGGCGATAAGTCGACCGGAAGATCGCAGGTGAATTGAGCAGCGGGCTGGGCGCCACCTCGCGGCCCGCACCGGCGATGAACTGCCAGGTGCGGCGCGGGGTCCAGGTCGCGGTCAGCGTGTAGTTGCCCGCGTTCAGGCTGCTGAAGGCCGGGTTCGAGAATTTCTGGTGAAGCAGGCCGACGCCGGCTTCGACGTCGAGCAGATTGGTCGCCCGGATCCGCGCCCCGCCCAGCAGGGCATAGCCCGACGAATTGCGCAGTTGCGCCGCCGGATCGCGGTAGGACAAACCGTTGAGATCCATCCGGCCGAACACCTGCACCCGCGAACCCAGGTTGTAGGCCACCCGCAACGAACCTTCGCGGTAGTTCACGTCGCGTTCGGCCAGCGATATCGGCAGGCCACCGACCGTGGCATCGTCATAGTCGGTGCGACCGATCCGGCCGCTTGCCGCGATTTCGAGCTTGTGCTGCTCGCGCGAGATCTCGATCGAGGCTTCCTTGCGGGTGAAGCGCACCGGGCGGTCGGTGAAGAACTGGTCGCCCGACGTACCGCGCTGTTCGAAACCGCGGGAAATCTGTACCTGGGGACGGACGTTGATCCAGCTTCCCAGCTCAAGCAGGGCGCGCGCGCCAGCGGTTCCCGCCTCGCTGTTTTCGGGCGTCAGCTTGGCAAACCGCCACACCTCGGCATCGCCGAACAGCTCGAGCCGGTGGCGTTGCCAGTCGGTCGCCAGGGTGAAGCGCGGCTGCAGGATGAAGGCGGTGTCCGCACGGCGCGCGGTGTCTGTGTTGTAGATGTTCGTATCATGCCGAACGGTTGCCCGCACTTCGGGATGAAGCACCAGGGTCGGGCCGATCCGCACTCCGTCACTATCCTCGGGTTCGAGCAGTTGCAGCGGGGTCACCACATCGCTGTCCTGGGCGATCACCGGACGCGATGACAGCGCGAGGACGAAGATTGCCAGCCGGGTCAACCACGAGGGACGATGCCGCAAATGGCGCCGGAGCCGATCGCCAAGCGGGATCGCCCCAGGCTGACGGGCACGGCGCGATAGCCCGGCGGCGAGCAGGTCGCCAAGCAGCGCAAGGGTATCGGGCAACAGATGAGCCGTGCCCGACCATGCGCCGCGTCGGGCACCGCCACGCGCGACTCCGCCGATGGACTGGTAATCCCTATCCGAACAGGGTAGACCCCTACCTATTGTGGGTACGTCGATAGTCATGAAGGACATGAACTCCACGAAGCGCCCGCGGACGCGCCCACGGCGCAGCTTTGCCGTCGGGCTGGTAATTGCATTGCCGCTTTCGGCGCTGCTTTGGGCCACCTTGTGGTGGCTGGTCTGAACTCACCGCGGCCCATGATCAGCACGACCCTTCGGCAGCAAGAACGGCCGGCAGCGTGCACAGCAGGATCCGGGTGTCGAGCAGCCAGGACTTCGACCTGACATAATAGACATCGGCCGCAACGCGGCGGCGGTAAGTGGTCGAACTGCGCCCCGACACCTGCCACAGCCCGGTCAGACCCGGCCTGACGCTGAAATAGTGTGCCGCATAGCGTCCATAATGGTGCAATTCGGTCGCAACGATCGGGCGTGGTCCAACCAGTGTCATGTCGCCGCGCAGCAGGTTGAACAGCTGCGGCAGTTCATCAAGGCTGCTGAGCCGCAGGAAGCGACCGAGCGGCGTGACCCGCGGATCGATCGCCAGCTTGTGATCGCGCTCCCATTCTTCGCGCAGCGCCGGATCGGCGATCAGCAACTGCGGCAGGATCGCCTCGGCATCGGTTCGCATGGTCCGGAACTTGAGGCAACCGAACGGACGCCCGTCGCGGCCAAGCCGCCAGTGGGTGAACAACACCGGCCCGGGGTCGGTGACCAGCACCAGCAGCGCGACGACAACAAGCACTGGAGCCAGGACTACAATCAGCACCAATGCGCAAACAACGTCAGCCAACCGCTGCAATTCGATCAGTCTGCCACGCGTCCGCGTGCGCAAGCCGTCGTTCGCCGGTGCCGTAATCAGGGCCTGTTCGTGCGGATTCGCCATTGCCAGGACCAGCGCAGCCGGTTCGCGCGTCACCACCGTCGCCGGCTCGACCACGCTTTCGTCTTGGCGAAAATCCAGTTTGTGCATCGTGCTTCCGGTTGGTCCGCGGTCAAGGTTCTGTCAGGATGAAAACAAGCAGTGAAACGCACCGGAAGGGGCGAATCCCTTTCCTTCCGACCGGGTCAGAATTTCCGAAATCCGCCGGGCCCTCAACCGTGCATAGGGTGTATCGGCCGCCTACCCCGATGAGTAGGCTTTCCCCTTGGGGCGGCACCCTTTCTACTCCTACGGGTAATTTGAGCGGACCTGCTGCCAGACTACCCTGCTGCGATCGCGTGCCGTCGATGGCGATTCGGCGGCGTGCGCCAATGAAGGAGGCTTCGATGTCGCGGATTTCCACTCTGGCGGTGGCCTGTGCCTGCGGCCTTGCCCTTGTCGGGGCAACGGCCGGAAAACCGGCAACCGCCCGCGATGCGACCCTGCTAGCCTCGCAGCTCAACGCCGGCTTCGCGACCGCCTATCGCGTGGCAGCGGGCGACAAGCTGCGGATTTCCGTGTTCGACGAGCCGACGCTGACCGGCGAATACCAGATCGGCGGCGGCGGCGAACTGGCCATGCCGCTGATCGAGGCGATCCCCGCCGGCGGGCTGACCCCGACCGAAGTGGCGGCGCGGGTCGCAGAAAAGCTCAAGGCAGGCGGCTACGTGCTGGTCCCGCGCGTATCCGCAGAAGTGGTGACCAACCGTCCGTTCTACATCCTGGGCGAGGTCAAGCTGCCGGGCGAATACCCCTACAGCGGGGACATGACCTTCGAGCAGGCCGTGGCCCGCGCAGGCGGCTTTTCGCCCCGTGCCAACAAATCGACCATCCTGCTGCGGCGCCAGAACTGGACCAGCGCACAGCGCGTCAAGCTCGATGGTCCGGCGCTGAAGATTGCTCCCGGTGACACGATCACGGTCCGCGAATCGTTCTTCTGACGGACCGGGTTTGGATGCCCTCCGGAAAAGACGGGAGATCACCCGAATAACCCATTGTGACTCAAACTTAATTTTCAACATGGTTAACGCAATGTTAGCCTTGTTGATTAATCCGGCTGTCTGACGCAAAATGAACCCCTGACGAGAGTCGCAATTGAGTCGCACTCGCCTGCTGAAAACCATCAGGTTCTGCATGGCCCAGAAAATATTGGGAAGCGTTCTGGTGATTTCAGGGGATAGTCATGTGCAACGAAGTACACATTTTGAGCTCTAGCGACATTTCGCGTCAGGGATTGGCTCATTTTCTAAGAAGTGAAGGGTTTGACGTCTTTGATGACGTTAAGTCCGTGAGCGAATTGTCTGCGCGGGAAAAGAACTTCCTTGTCGTTATTGATGAACCCGAACCGGACGTTCAGACCGAAACCGTTGAAGAGGTCAAGTCCCAGGCACCGCTGGCCATGCCGGTGGTTCTGGCCGAACGCTTCGATCTGGGGACCATGGCAGCGTGCTTCCAGGCGGGCGCCCAGGGCTACATCGTCAAGTCGATCCGTTCGCAGCCGTTGATGACCGCGCTGCGCCTGGCCTCGTTCGGTGAACGGATCATGCCCTCGGACCTGCTCGACGCGCTTGATCTGGGCGCTTCGCTCGCCCCATCGGCGATCAAGCCTTCGCACGAGATGCAGAATGCCCACCTATCACCGCGCGAACGTGACGTACTCTGCTGCCTGATGGCAGGATATCCGAACAAGACCATCGCCCGCCAGCTCGATGTCTGCGAGGCGACGGTCAAGGTCCACGTCAAGGCAATCCTGCGCAAGCTGAAGGTCCACAACCGCACCCAGGCCGCGATTTGGGCGAACTCCAACGGTCTGACCGAAGCCATGGTGGGCGCTTCCGAGTAGCCGGATCGCGACAGTTTGCGCGTTCCCTGCCGTAAGCTCCGCGGCGCGATGACCCATCGGATTGGGGGAACTTGCTGGATCACCGCCGCAAGTTCCCGCATAGCATGGTCGCCATGCCCCCATCCTACCCCCTCCTCTCGGTCAACCTAGGCAAGACCCGGCCGTTCCGCGGCGAGGAGCCCAGCGCGATCGCCAAGACGGCCGCGAACGGGCCGGTCACGGTGGGGCCATTGGGCCTTTCGGGCGACGAGCAGGGCGATCCCTCCGTCCACGGCGGGCCGGACAAGGCGATCCACCACTATCCCCACGATCACTATGCCCACTGGGTGGAGTTCCTCGGCCCCCATCCGCTCTTGGCGGGCGAAGGCGCTTTCGGCGAGAATCTGTCGACCGCAGGACTGGTAGAGGACGCGGTCTGCATCGGCGATCATTATCGCCTGGGCACCGCGCTGATCGCGGTGAGCCAGGGGCGGCAGCCGTGCTGGAAGCTCGATCACCGCTTCGGCCGCAAGGGCGTGCTGGGCGAAGTGGTGCGAAGCGGCCGTTCGGGCTGGTACTACCGCGTGGTTGAGGACGGCGTGGTCGCGGCCGGAGATGGCTTGGCGCTGGTCGAACGGCCTCTGCCCGAATGGAACGTGGCACGGGTGTTCATGCTGCTGGTCGCAGGCGGACACAAGGGGGATCCCGCAGCGGTGCGCTCGCTGGCCGGCGAATCGCGGCTCGCGGTCAACTGGCGCAACCGTGCCGCGCGGTTGCTCGGGGACTAGCGAACCGCCGCCAAGGCCTTCTGTCGCCTGCGTTGCACCGAAGATCCCAGCCCTATCGCCTCGCGGTACTTGGCCACAGTTCGCCGGGCGAGTTCGAAGCCCTTGGCCTTGAGCAGATCGACCAGGGTATCGTCGGAAAGGATCGCCTTGGGATCCTCGGCATCGATCAACTGCTTGATCGCGGCCTTGACCGCCTCGGCCGACGCCCCGCCTTCGCCCTCGGTCGAGGCCACGCCCGAGGTGAAGAAGTACTTCAGCTCGAAGGTGCCGCGCGGGCAATGCAGGTACTTGTTGCTGGTCACCCGGCTGACCGTGCTTTCGTGCATATCGATCGCCTCGGCCACGGCGCGCAGGGTCAGTGGTTTGAGCTGTGACACCCCGTCGCGGAAGAAGCCTTCCTGCTGCCTGACCAGTTCGCTCGCCACCTTGAGGATCGTGCGCGCGCGCTGGTCGAGCGCTTTCACCAGCCAGTTCGCGTCGGCCAGCTTGTCCGACAGCCAGCCGCGCGCGGCCTTGTCGTCGCAGGCCCCGCGCATCTCGACATAGTAGCTGCGGTTGACGATCAGGCGTGGCAGGGTCGCCTGGTTGAGCTGCACGTTCCAGCCCCCCTCGTCGCCCGCCGCGACAAGGATGTCGGGAGTGACCGGATCACCCCCGCCTCGATCAAAGCGCAGCCCCGGTTTGGGATCATAACCGCGCAGTTCACCCATCATCTCGGCGAAATCCTCGTCATCGACCCCGCAGATCCGCTTGAGCCGGGCCAGATCGCCGCGGACGAGCAGTTCGAGGTTGTCGAGCAGGCGTGCCATGCAGGGATCATGGCGGTCGGCCTCTATCGCCTGGAGCGCGAGACATTCACCCAGGCTACGCGCGCCGACCCCCGTCGGATCGAGCGACTGGAGCAGATCGAGCCCGCGTTGCGCCTCTTGCTCCTCGATACCCAGTTCGGCGGCGACCTCGGCCAAGGCAATTGGCAGGTAGCCCGCCTCGTCGAGCAGGCCGACGAGGTGCCGCGCGACAAAGCCGCTCAGTTGATCGGGCGCAGCCGGGCCAATCTGGGCGTAGAGATGATCAGCCAGCGACAGTTCGCCCCCGCCGCGCTCGTCGATCCCCGGGCCATCCTCGCCCCCGCCAGCGGCACGAAAATCGCCGCCCCAATCGGCATCGCCGGGGTCACGATCGCGGTCGAGCGCGCTGGCGTCTA
>JAFEEP010000291.1 GCA_018241045.1 Pseudomonadota bacterium
ACCTGAGCCCGACCTGTTCGCCCTGCTCGATCTGGTGGCATTGGGAACCGTGGCCGATGTCGCCGCGCTCCACGGGCTCAACCGTGCGCTGGTTGCCCAGGGACTCAAGGTCATGGCCCGGCGCGACAATATCGGCATGGCAGCGCTGATCGATGCCAGCCGCCTCACCCGCGCCCCGACCTGCAGCGACCTGGGTTTCGCGCTCGGTCCGCGGATCAACGCCGGGGGGCGGGTCGGCGAATCGACCCTGGGTGTGCGGCTGCTGACCACCGAGGATCCCGACGAGGCGCGCGCCATTGCCGCCCAGCTTTCGGCGCTAAACGACGAACGCCGCGCGATCGAGGCGGCGGTGCAGGAAGCTGCCGAGGCCCAGGTCGATGCCCAGCACAACCGTGCGGTCCTCACCCTTGCCGGGCTTGGCTGGCACCCCGGGGTGATCGGGATCGTCGCGGGGCGGATCAAGGAAAAAACCGGCAAGCCGGTGCTGGTCATCGCGCTCGACGCCGATGAGGCGGGCAATGGCAAGGGTTCGGGCCGTTCGATCGCCGGAGTTGACCTTGGAGCCGCGATCATCGCTGCGCGCGAGCAGGGCTTGCTGGTTGCAGGCGGCGGGCACGCCATGGCCGCCGGGCTAACCGTCGCGCCGGACAAGCTCGAGCCGCTGGGTGACTGGCTCGACCGGCAGCTTGGCAGCGCCGTGTCTGCGGCGATGGCCAGCCAGGCGATGCTGCTCGACATGGCTGTGGCGCCGGGCGGGCTGGTTCCCTCGCTGGTCGAGGCGATGGAGAGTGCCGGCCCCTTCGGCGTGGGTTGGCCAGGACCGCGTGTCGCGGTCGGTCCGGTTCGGCTGATCAAGGCCGATGTAGTCGGCAGCGATCACCTGCGCCTGATCGTACGCGGCGACGATGGCTCCAGCTTCAAGGCCATCGCCTTTCGCGCTGCCAATAGCGAGATGGGGCAGGCGCTGCTTCACGGCGCGCACCAGCGTCGGTTGTGGCTGGCAGGCCGGGCGAAGATCGACGACTGGGCATCGCGCCCCGCCGCCGAACTGCATCTGGAGGATGCGGCATTCGCCGATTGATGGGAGGAACTGCGCCATGTTCAGTCACGTCACGCTTGGCACGAATGACCTGGCCCGCGCGCGGCCGTTCTGGCTGGCGGTTATGGATGTGCTGGGCCACCAGTTGTTGATCGACACCGAGGGCTTCATTGCATTTGGCGAGGCGACTGGCCCCAAGACCTTCATCGGCTCGCCCTTCGACGGCGCGGCCGCAAGGTCCGGCAACGGCGTGCACGTGGCCTATGTCGTGCCCACCCGCGCACAGGTCGATGCCTTTCATGCCGTCGCGCTGGCGCATGGTGGCAGCGATGAAGGGGCACCGGGACCAAGGCCCCATTACCACCCCAACTACTACGGTGCCTATGTGCGCGATCCCGATGGCAACAAGCTCCAGGCGGTATGCCATTCCGCACAAGGTTGAACCGTCTCGCAACATTCTTGCGATCCGGGCTTGACCCCCATGCCGCCCTTCCCTAAAGGCGCGGCCTGCCCACGGCTTAGCCGGTGCGGCCCCTTCGTCTAGCGGTTAGGACGCGGCCCTTTCACGGCTGAAACACGGGTTCGATTCCCGTAGGGGTCACCAACCGACGCTCGATGGGCATTTTGCTCAAGGCCCCTTCGTCTAGCGGTCAGGACGCGGCCCTCTCACGGCTGAAACACGGGTTCGATTCCCGTAGGGGTCACCATCAAGCATCACCGTCATCGATCCGTCACATTCACCGCGCAATTGCGTCTGGCGAGATGACACGGCTCTTTCTAGAAGCACCCGGCATGATCGGTTCACGCCCCCTTCCCTGGCCCAGCATGGGGCTTGCCCTGGCGACCGCTGCGGGAATCGTCCTTGCTGGCGTCACCGCGTGGCTGGCCTTTGCCGTTCTGGTGCTGTGGCTCGGCTCGCTGTGGCTCGCTGCACCAGAGCCGGAAATCGCCATGCCGCGAATCGACGCGATCGAGGTGTCGCGCGATGCCGTTCGCGAAACGATCGAGCCACTTGGCCAGCCGCTGCTGATCCTCGATGGCACGCGGATCGTGGTCGCCAATGCCGCGGCGCGCGCGGCGCTTGGCGCCCACATCGTCGGACAGGACGCGCGAATCGCGCTGCGCCACCCCGATGCCATGCGCCTGCTCGACATGGGCGACGGCGACAGCGTCAGCATCGCAGGCTTCACCGGAGGACGCAGCCTGTGGCAGCTCACCCGCCGGCAGGTCGAGGGTGAACGCTGGATGATCGAACTGAGCGATCGCACCGCCGAGGCCGATGTCAGCCGCGCCCACACCGATTTCGTCGCCAATGCCAGCCACGAGCTGCGCACCCCGCTGGCGGCGATCATCGGTTATGTCGAGACCCTGTCGGATGGCGGCCCGGCGGTCGATGCGGCCGCGACCACGCGCTTCCTCGGCGTGATCGAGCGCGAGGCCAAGCGGATGCTGACCCTGGTCGAAGATCTGATGACGCTGAGCCATGTCGAAGCGGAAAAGCACGATCGCCCGGCCGAAGAGATCGACCTGGGCAACCTGGCGCGCCGGGTGGTGTCCGAAGTCAAGTCGCTCCCCGGCAAGGACCGGGTGGTCCTCGCCGCGGTCGAACCCGGTGCGCGCGTCGCGGGCGATCCCGGTCAGCTCGAACAGCTGCTGCGCAACCTGATCGACAATGCGCTCAAATACGGCTCGCCCGACGCCCCGGTGACGGTTTCGCTCGAAACCGACGGCAAGGACCGGCTGGTATTAAGCGTCGCCGACCGCGGCCCGGGCATAGCGCCCGAACACCTGCCCCATCTGACCCGGCGGTTCTATCGCACCGATCCCGGACGCAGTCGCGCTTCGGGAGGAACCGGGCTGGGCCTGGCGATCGTCAAGCACATCGTTGAGCGGCACGGCGGCCAGCTCGATATTGCCAGTACGCTGGGCGAAGGCACCCGGATCGGCGTCGCCCTGCCCGCGCTGGCGCAGGCGGACGACTGATCCCCGTCAAAAGTTCGCGGAAAGGCCGACCGTGAACACGTGATCCATGTGATCCGGCCCATTGCGCACGATCGTCAACTGGTTGAGATAGCCGAAGTCGATCCCGACCTTCTTGTTGAGCGGCGCCGAAACCGAGATCGCGTTGCGCATCCGGTCATAGCCGTTAGTCTTCTGGAATACGGTGGTGTTGAGATTGACGAAACTCTCGTGGCTGAGGTTCAGCGTGGTCTTGCCGACCAGCGGCATCGATGCCTTGAGATAGGGCCGCAGCCGCCAGCCGGTACCGGCAAGGCCATCGCGCCAGCGCTGCTCGGCGCGCAGCCGTCCGCTCAGCTTGATCGAGCCGAACTGGGCGAAGTTGTCGACCGTGACCTGTTCGCGGAAACGATGCTCCATGATGGTGAAATCGCCGTGCGAATAGGTTGGGTTGTGAACATAGCCCGCTGCCAGGGTGACCTGCTTGCTCGGCTTGTAGTTCAGCATCGTCGCATTCTCGAACTCGTAGAACCCCTTGGCGTCGCTGCTGCGGGCCACGAACTCGTCAGAGATCTTGAACTGGGGCGACAGCGCGACGCCGACACTGACTGTCTGCCAATACTGGGTATCGTCGTCGGCAAGCGCGGGACTGGCCAGGCTCAGCACCGGCAGGGCGATCAGGAAAGCAGTCTTGCGCATATCTCGTAATGTCCCCGTGCGATCTGTGTCGGAGCGGCCAATAAGTCGATTTTGTGACACTTCAATGACGTTTTGCGCCACATTTTAGACATCAGCGTGACACGCATTGCGTGACCGCAGATTGTCACCCGCGCGACACGAGGTGTCATGAAACTGTCACCGAATCCGATCAGAGCGGCGGCAATATCCGCGAACGAGAGAATCGCCATGACCAGGAAATTGTTCACCCTTGCCACCGTCGTTTCCGCTTCCGCCCTGCTGGCCGCCTGCGGCGGCGCGCAGAGCGCCTCGCGCGACCAGATCCGCGCGGTCGGCTCGTCGACGGTCTATCCCTTCGCCAAGGCCGTAGCCGATTCGCTCGCCAAGTCGAACACTTCGATCAAGTCGCCGATCATCGAATCGACCGGCACCGGCGCCGGGATGAAGCTGTTCTGCGCAGGCGTGGGCGTCTCCTACCCCGATATCGAGGACGCCTCGCGCCGGATGAAAAAGTCCGAATATGACGAGTGCGCCAAGAACGGCGTCGACAAGATCACCGAAATCCAGGTCGGTCTGGACGGCGTGGCCTTTGCCGAAGCCAAGAACGGCATGGGGCTCAAGCTGACGCCTGAAGATATCTACAAGGCGCTCGCCGCCAATCCCTATGGCAAGCCCAACACCGCCAAGACCTGGAAGGACGTCAACCCGGCTTTCCCGGCTGAACCGATCCTGGTCTACGGCCCGCCCAGCACCTCGGGCACGCGCGACGCGCTCAAGGAACTGATCCTGGGCAAGGGCTGCGATTCGAACGCCGAAATGAAGGCGCTGAAGGACAGCGACAAGGACAAGCACGACAAGATCTGCGGCGAAGTGCGGAGCGACGGCGCCTATGTCGATTCGGGTGAGAACGACAACCTGATCGTTCAGAAGCTCGAGGCCAATTCCAAGGCGATCGGTATCTTCGGTTTCAGCTACCTTGAAGAGAACGCCGACAAGCTGGTGGGTCTGACGATCAACGGGATCACCCCGACCTACGCCTCGATCTCCGACTTCAGCTATCCCGGCGCACGGCCGCTCTACATCTACGTCAAGGTCGCACACCTCGACGCGATCAAGGGGCTGCGCGAGTTCGTCGCCGAATGGGCCAAGTCATGGGGCAAGGGCGGACTGCTGGCCAAGCAGGGCATGGTCGTCTCGCCCGAGGACGTCCAGGCCAAGAGCGCCAAGATTGCCAGTGATTTCACGCTGCTCGATCCGGCCAGCCTGAAGTAAGACGCCCGCGAATCACCTTGACCTGGACCAATTGCAGACAATGACGCCAGCCATTCCGATCCTGCTCGCCCTTGCGCTGGGGCTGATCGGCTGGCTGGCGGCGCGTTCGCGCGCCTGGGTCCTGCGCAAGGTCGAGCGCGCGGCAGGCGGTGATCTCCATTCGCTGCCCAACTACCACGGCTGGTACGTCGCGCTATGGGCGGCAATCCCGGCGTTGGTCTTCGCGGTGGCGTGGAATGCTATCAGTCCGCAACTGATCCTCGGCAGGGTGCTGGCCACCCCGGCAGCGCAGTCGCTGCCCGCCTTCGGGATCAAGCGCGACGCCATACTCGCCGAAGCGCAAGGTTTGGCATCGGGCGCGACAACGGCCGGTTTCCAGAGCGGCAGCGCCGCGCTGGTCGAGCCGTTCCGCGCAGCGATGAACCAGTTCTCGCTGATCGGCATCCTCGTCACGCTGATCCTCGGTTTTGCCGGGGGCGCCTTTGCCTATCTTCGGCTCCGCCCCAATTTCACCGCCCGCACCCGGGTTGAGCGCGCGGTGATGGGCGGCCTCATCGCCGCATCGCTCGTCGCGATCCTCACCACCTTCGGCATCCTTGCTTCGCTGATGTTCGAGACGGCGCGATTCTTCCAGATCGTCAATCCGGTGGACTTCCTGTTCGGCACCCATTGGGGGCCGGACCCGATGTCCGACCCGTCGAGCGTCCATGGCGACACTTATGGCGCGGTGCCACTGTTCTGGGGGACGATCTACATCGGCGCGATCATCGCGATGGTCGTCGCGATCCCGCTTGGGTTGATGAGCGCGATCTTCCTCACCCAATATGCCAC
>JAFEEP010000292.1 GCA_018241045.1 Pseudomonadota bacterium
GGTAGCTGAAATTGCCACGCAGCTCGACGCCCGGGAACGGGCGGATCGAGCCTTCGATCTCGATACCCTTGATCCGCGCATCGGGACTCACTGTCCTCGCGCCCGAGGCAAAGGTTGAGAGATTCACATCGCCGGACGCACGCTGGATTTTATTGTAGTCCAGTGAATAGGCGGCGATGTTGAACATCGTTGGCACGGTGCCGAGGCGGAAATTGCTCTTGAGCCCGATTTCGTAGGATGTAACGATCTCGGGCTCGAAGGTTTCGGTGCCGGCGTTGACCGAATAGGGATTGAACCCGCCCGCCTTGTAGCCGCGGCTGATCTTGCCATAGGCCATCAGCGCCGGGGTGACCTTCCAGTCCAGCCCGATCAGCCATGACGGAGCCTTGGTCCGCAGGTCGCCAGTGATCGTGCACTGGGTCAAGGCGCTGCCAATAGTCAGGCCGGTATTGCCGTTCCCGCCGCAATCATAGAGCGTCGGGTTGGCGAGGTTGGGATGGTAATTCGTGGCGGTGCCGGTCAGGTGATCCCACGTGTACCGATAGCCGCCAGTCAGCCGCACCGCCTCCAGCGCCGGTGTCAGTACCCCAAGATTGAGCGTCGCCTGTGCATACAGGGCCTTCGACTTGCTGGTTGTGCCATAGGTAAGCGTGCTCGGGCTGCACAACCCGGTGAAGGCCGCCGGGCAATAGACGAGCGAGCGCGTCCCTTGCGTGCCCGCCGGCGCCATGTCGAAATAGAACCCGCCAACCGCGAAAGTCAGCTTGTGGTCCATGAGGTCGCCCTGCAGTTGCAGTTCCTCGGTCCATTGCCGCAGGTTGTCGCGGTCGAACTCGGTGCCAGCCGTGCCGTTGATATAGGCGAGCGGCGTTCCGTCTCCGGGCAACGTCGCCTGGCCCGGCGCTGGAAGCACGCCCGGATCGTTGTCGTACTGCTGCAGGACGGTGCCGTCGCCGTCATAGCGATAGCGCAGGCGCAGCTTCTGGTAGCTGACGATATTGCGCAGCGTCAGTCCGTCGCCGACGGTCAAGTCAGTGGTGTTGGACACGCCCCACGAATTGGTCTTGTGGAACACGTCGATATCGCCCTGCGTGGAACGGGGGCCAGCCGCCTGGGCTTGCGCCGTGGCAGCGCGATAGACATCGCACGATGCGATCGTATAGGGGATCGTCGGGCCTTCGTAGCAGAAGTTCAGCGACTTGAGCGCATCGATGTTGAAGCCCGTGTTGACGTTGCCAGTGCCGTTGGTGTCCGAGTTGCCGATCGAGACCAGCGTGTAGTTCTCGATCTTGTCCGTCGGCTTGAGCAACAGGCCGATACGCCCCGAATACCAGTGTTCGTCATCGCGCCACTTGTTCCAGGTCGTGTCGCGGGTGAAGCCGCGTCGATCGTGGTAGGCGCCAGACACACGCAACAACACCTTGTCGTCCACGATCGGCAGGTTGATCGCGCCCTCGAAGTTGTTGCGCTTGTAGTTGCCGACTTCCGCCTTCACCCATCCACCCAGCTCGTTGGTCGGCTTCTTCGGCACGATCAGCACCGCGCCACCGGTGGTGTTGCGGCCGAACAAGGTGCCCTGCGGACCGGCGAGGACCTGCAGATTCTCGACATCGACGAAGTTGCCCGGACCGCCCTGCTGGCTCAGCGATACGCCGGTGATCAGCGGAACCTCATTCAGATAGACGACCACGCCGGGTGCGGCCTGGAAGGTGGTTCCCTGGCCGCGCAGCGTGAAGCTCTGCGATTCGCGCGATCCCTGTCCGTTGGGGCCGACGACCAGCGACGGCACGCTGGCGGCAAGGTCCTGAGCCTTGGAAATGCCCTGCTGCTGCAACCGGTCGGCGCTGATCGCGGTGATCGCGATTGGCACGTCCTGCCCGCGTTCCGCGCGGCGGTTGGCGGTCACGATGATCTCACCCGGCGCCGGGGTCGCAGTGGCTTCCTCTGCGGGCGATGCAGCTTCGGCATGAGCGACCGCCGGCAACGTCAGCGCCGCCGCTACACCTGCCGCGGCAGCCCTGTTGAGCAAGCCTGTGCGGAATTCGTTCATCATGGAATGCATCGCAATCCTCCCCTCACCCTGGTGCAGCTAGCCGCCCGGCCGACAACGAGAAATGGATGAATTCCGCCCCCCGACGCCCACCGATACGGCCGCATAGACCGTCCTTTTGATTCGCCTCGACAGAGGCTATCATCTACGCAAATATTGCACAATAACTGATATTTTGCATATTATGCGGAGGATTTTGCCAGCCATCTTGGCCCAATCCCAACCAAAATGATCGTGCCTGCACCCGCCCTCCCGGAAAGGACAACCTGCGATGACCTTCGTCCGCCGCTATCGCCTGGAAACCACACCTGATCGCGCACCGGCGCTGATTGCAGCCATGCGCGAACTTTTGGCCGCAATGGCAGACATTTCAGGCTTCGCCGCCGGGGAAATCATGCAAGTGGCCGGGGAGGAAGGCGTCTGGTTTCTCGACGAGCGCTGGGTCGATCAAGCCGCCCATGCCGCGTCTGGCCCGCACCTGCCGACAGCCAGGCTCAAGGCGCTGATGGGGGCGCTGTCCGCGCCGCCGAAAAAGACGGATCTTGTCGTGCTTTAGGGGCCGACCGGCAGCACCACTGGCGCAAAGGTTGAAAGCAGGCCGCCGTCGATCAACTGGGCCTGGCCATTGACGAACCCGGCGGCAGGGCTTGCCAGCCACAGTGCCAGTTCGGCCACGTGCTGGGCACGGCCGAACCCGCGCAGCGGCACGCGCGGAAGGCTGCCCGCAGGAACCACGCCGACGTCGGGAATTCCGTTCATCGGCGTTTCCACACCGCCCGGACAGATTGCGTTGATCCGCGCGCCGCGCGCGGCGAAGGCGTCCACGCACGATTTGACCAGTCCGATCACGCCATGCTTGGAGGCGCTGTAGGCCGGATTGCCGGGATGGCCGACGATCCCCGCTGCCGACGAGGTCACGACCACCGCGCCGCCATCGGCGATCACCGGCTGCACCGCCTTGATCCCGTTGAACGCTCCCTTGAGATTGATCGCGATGAGGCGGTCGAACAGATCCTCGTCCACGGTGCCGAGCCCCTCGGCGGCGCCATAATAGCCCGCGTTGAGGAAGGCGACGTCAAGCCGTCCGGCTGCGGCCATGACCGCCGCTGCCATCGCCTGATTGCTGGCATAGTCCGCCACGTCGACCTGCACCGCACTTGCCGCGCCGCCAATTTCGGCAGCAACGGCCTGCGCGCCGTCGAGGTTGAGATCAGCCACGAACACGCGGGCGCCTTCCTCGGCAAAACGGATGGCGGCTGCGCGACCGATGCCCGATGCACCGCCGGTAATCAGCGCGACCTTGCCGCTAAAAATGTCAGCCATGATTCATTCCTTCTCCGTCGCTCTCAGCTCGGTCTTGAGAACCTTGCCCGAGGCATTGCGCGGCAGATCTTCCACGAAGACGATGCTGCGCGGCACCTTGTAGTTGGCCATGTTGGCGCGCGCCCAGGCGACCAGTTCGGGCTCGGTCGGCGCGGCGCCCGGTCGCAGGACGACGAAGGCGCGCCCCACTTCGCCGAGCCGCTCGTCCGGAACACCGACCACGGCCGACATGGCGATGGCCGGATGTTCCGCCAGAAGCTTTTCGACCTCGGCCGGGTAGACGTTGAAGCCGCCCGAAATGTAGAGATCCTTCTTGCGATCGGTGATGCGCAAATAGCCGCGCTCGTCCATCGTGCCGATGTCGCCGGTGTGCAGCCAGCCCTGCGCATCGATCGCTTCCGCCGTCGCTGCGGGATCGTCGAGATAGCCGAGCATGACGCCGGTTCCGCGCACCAGAACCTCACCCGCCTCGCCACGCGGAACTTCGTTGCCCTCACCGTCAGCCACCCGGACTTCGTTGCCGGGAAAGGCGCCGCCGCAGGTCTGCGCGATGGTTTCCGCGCTGTCTCCCGGCAGGCACGTGGTGATGTTGACGCACTCGGTCATTCCATAGGCGGTGATCAGGTCGACCATGCCCAGATCGGTGCGGATGCGTTCGACCAATGCCGGTGGCACGGTCGCCGCGCCCGTCGTCCCGCCTCGAAGCGAGGAACAATCCCACTGACGCCGGTCCAGTTCAGCCAGCAGCATCTGGAAGATCGTCGGCGGGCCAGGCATGAATGTCACCCGCTCGCGCTCGATCAGGTCGATCGCCTGCGCCACCTCGAACTGCGGCATCGGCACGACGGTCGCGCCCGACATGAGACAGGCGACCCACCCGACCTTCATGCCGAAGCTATGGAAGAACGGATTGACGATCAGGTAGCGATCACCCTCGGTCAACCGCGTGTTGGCAATCCATACCGCGGCCTGCGGCAAGACGCGGCCATAGGTCATCAGCACGCCCTTGGGACTGCCAGTGGTGCCGCTGGTGAAGAGGATGTCGGACACGGTGTCGGCGTCGATCGCCGCCATTGCGGCGTCCACCGCCGGGTCGTGCGCGCCGTCCCCTTCAGCCACGAATGCCGCGAACCCGCTGTCGAGCAGTACCGCGTGGGCAAGTTCCGGCAGATCCTCGCTCGCGATCAGCGCGCGATAGTCGATACCCAGAAAGCTCTCGACGGTGAACAGCAGCCTTGTGCGGGTGCGGCGCAGGATGTCACCTGCTTCGCGCCCCTTGAGCCGGGTATTGAGCGTGACCACCGCCGCGCCGCAGGTCATCGCGGCGATCGCCGCGACGATCCATTCGCGCGAATTGGGCGCCCAGATGGCGACGCGGTCGCCCGCTCCGATCCCGCGCGTGAGCAGCGCCGATGCGGCGGCGCGGCTCCGCCGCCACAGTTCGGCAAAGCTCCAGGTCTCGCCATTCTCGATCACCGCCGGCGCCGTGGGCCACCTTGCGGCGGCGGCTTCGGCCACGTGCGGAATCGTCAAGGGAAGCGGATCGAGCGTCGTCATCGAACGGGTCAGGCCACTTCGAACAGGCCGGCCGCGCCCATGCCGCCCGCCACGCACATGGAAACGACCACGTATTTCACCCCGCGACGCTTGCCCTCGATCAACGCATGGCCGACGAGGCGCGAACCAGTCATCCCGAATGGATGCCCGAGCGCGATGCCGCCACCGTTGACGTTGAGCTTTTCGGGGTCGATGCTCAGCTTTTGCTGACAATAGACGGCCTGGCTGGCAAAGGCCTCGTTGATCTCGAACAGGCCGATGTCATCCATCTTCAGTCCCGCGCGCTTCAACAGCTTGGGGATCGCGAACACCGGTCCGATGCCCATTTCGTCCGCGCCGCAACCGGCGACCTGAAATCCGCGATAGAGCCCCAGCACCGGGAGGCCTTCCTTCTGCGCGGTTTCCAGATCCATCAGCACCTGCGCCGAGGCGCCGTCGGATAGCTGGCTGGCGTTGCCGGCAGTGACATGGCGACCTTCCTTGATCACCAGGCCGTCCCTGAACACCGGCTTGAGACCAGCCAGCGCTTCATAGGTCGTACCCGCCCGAACGCCTTCGTCCCGGGTCAGCGTGACCGCTTCCTTGCCGGTCTCGTTGCCTTCCTTGTCGAACAGCGCCTTCTGGACGGTGATCGGCACGATCTCGTCGTCGAACCGGCCAGCCTCCTGCGCGGCGGCGGCGCGCTGCTGGGACAGCGCGGCAAAGCGATCCTGCTCCTCCCGGCCGACGCCATAGCGCTCGGCTACCACTTCGGCGGTCTCGATCATCACCATGTAGGCGTAAGGGTCATGCGCCTTGACGAATTCCGATCGGTTGCGCCAGGCGGGCGCGTGCTTGTTGAGCGTGAGGGACACCGACTCCATGCCTCCAGCCACGGCCACGTCGATCTCGTCGGTCATGATCGCCCGCGCCGCCAGCGCAACGGCGTTGAGGCCGGACGAACACTTGCGGTCAAGCGTGAAGCCGGCAGTCGTATCGGGCAGGACCGAGCCATGCACGGTCAGCCTGCCAAGGTTGTAGCTCTGCGTGTTCCAGTGATTGCCGACGCCAAGGTAAACGTCGTCAACCCGCGCGGGGTCGATCCCCGCCCGCTCAAGCGCGGCGTTGACCACGTGTGCGGACAAGGCCGGCGCTTCGGTATCGTTGAACGCGCCCCGATAGGCCTTGCCGATCCCGGTGCGGGCGGTGGAGACGATCGCTGCATCACGCATCTGCATATCCTCTCAGGCGAAGCCGTGCATGTTCGTGGGGCCGAAATAGGCCCGCATTTCGGTGACCTTGTTGTCATCGTCGAAACGAAAGGTGTCGATCACGTCGACACGCATCTCCTTGCCGCCCAGTTCGAGCAGCACGGTGAAGGCAAAGGCGGCGAAGGGGCCGGCGATGCGCACCGGGCCATCAAGCCGCAGCTTCGCGCCGGTCTGCATCGACGTGGTGTAGAACGCCAGGATCGCGTCGTGGCCCATGTGCTGCGGGCTGCCAACGGGGTCTTCCACCGTGGCCCCTTCGGCGAACAGCGCGGCGACCCGTTCGGGCGCCCCCGCATCGAAGGCTGCGACGTATTCGCGAACGGCGGCTTCCATCTGGACTGGATCGGGCATCTTGGATTCTCCGTTATGCTTCGCTCACCGGGAAGTACCGGCTGATCGTATCGAGCACGAGCGCGGGCTTGTCCTGCCCCTCGATCTCGACGGTGACGCGCACGACTGACTGGATCGCGCCCTTGATTTCTTCCACCGCCACGATCTCGCCGGTGGCGCGAACGCGGCTGCCCACCTTGACCGGATTGAGGAAGCGCATCCGGTCCGCGCCGACGTTCACCGCATGGGCAAAGCCGCGCACCTCGATCAATTGCGGCAGGAACATATTGACCAGACTCATCGTCAGGTAGCCATGTGCGATGGTGCCGCCAAACGGCCCCGTCCTGGCGCGCTCGACATCGACGTGGATCCACTGGTGATCACCGGTCACCTCGGCAAAGCCATCGACCCGACCCTGCTCGATCGCCAGCCATTCGCTCGGCCCCAGTTTCGTTCCCTCCTGGCCGATCAGGTCGGCAGGGCGCGCGTAAACCTGCGTCATGGTCAGGCCCTCTGGCTGGAGACCGGGACGATCTCGCCGGTCATGTAGGAGGAAAGGTCGCTGGCGAGGAACAGCATGACGTTGGCGACTTCCCACACCTCGGCGGGGCGGCCATAGGCTTCGGTCTTGACCAGTTCGGCCAGCAATTCGGGGGTGGTCACCTTGGCGAGGAACGGGTGCATGGCAAGGCTGGGCGCCACTGCATTGATGCGAACGCCATGCTCGGCCGCTTCCAGCGCGGAACAGCGGGTGAAGGCCATGACCCCCGCCTTGGCCGCGGCATAGTGCGCCTGTCCCTTTTGCGCGCGCCAGCCCAGAACCGAAGCGTTGTTGACCATCACGCCGGACCTTGCCGCGTACATTGGCGGCAGGAAGGCGCGGGTCATGCGGAACAGGCTGGTCAGCGTCACGTCGATCACGCGGCCCCACTGTTCATCGGTCATGTCGACCACGTCGACCTCTCCGCCCAGCCCGGCATTGTTGATCAGGACATCGACCTTGCCCAAGGCGGCGATCGAGGCATCGCGCAACTTCTGAACTTGTTCCTCGCTGGTCACGTCGCAGATACAGGTGGCGGGGCGTTCGCAGCCGACTTCGGCTGCGATGCGGTCCGCCGCCTCGCCCAGGCGGCGTTCGTGGAAATCGCTGATCAGGACACGCGCGCCTTCCTCGGCGGCGCGCTTGGCCACGGCAAAACCGATGCCCGTCCCGGCGGCGGCGGTGACGACCACGGTCTTGCCCTTCATAAGGCCAAGCGGGGTGGGATAGCTGGGAACGGGAACGGTCATAGGTCACCTCGGGGTTCGCGCGGCAGGCCAAGGCCACGTTCCGCGATCAGATTGCGCTGGATCTGGTTGGTGCCGCCGTAGATCGTGTCGGACCGGCTGAAGAGGTACATATTGGGCAGCGGGGCCCAGGCGTAGTGATCGCCCGCAGCTATCTCGCCCGCCTGGCCCAGCACATCCATCGCCAGTTCACCCAGATCGCGCCGCCAGGTGGCCCACTGGATCTTGTAGGTCAGCGCGGCGCCATCAATCTTGGCAAGATCGGTGTTGGAGAGCATCCGCAACGCGCCATAGCGCATCAGGCGAAGCCCTATTTCGGCACCGGCGATACGCTGGCGGATCACCGGATCATTCGCCTGGCCATTGGCGCGGGCGGCAGCGATCACCGCGTCAAGCTCGTTGCGGAACTGCATTTGCTGGCCCAGCGTGGACACGCCGCGTTCAAAGGCGAGCAGCCCCATCGCCACCTTCCACCCCTCGCCTGCCGCACCCAGCATCGCATCGGCCGGGCAGCGCGCATCGGTAAGGAATGTCTCGTTGAACTCCGCCTCACCATTCATCTGGCGAATGGGGCGGACCTCGATGCCAGGCTGGTCCACGTCAAGCAGCAGGAACGACAGGCCCTTGGGCCCCTTCGATCCCTCCTCGCTGCGCGCGATGACGAAGATCATGTCGGAATAATGGGCCAGGCTGGTCCAGACCTTCTGGCCATTGACCACCCACTCCTCGCCATCGCGGCGCGCCCTGGTCCTGACGTTGGCAAGGTCAGAACCGGCATTGGGCTCGCTGAAACCCTGGCACCAGATCTGCGTGCCGCCGGCAATGCCGGGCAGGTACTTGGCCTTTTGCGCCTGGGTGCCAAAGGCCAGGATGGTCGGACCGGCCAGTTCCACGCCGATATGATTGATGCGGTTGGGCGCCCCGGCGCGGGCATATTCCTCGGCAAAGATTACCTGCTGGGCCAGCGTGGCGCCGCGCCCGCCCCATTCCTCAGGCCAGCCGATGCACGACCACCTGTGCGCGGCAAGCTGCTGTTCCCACTCCTTGCGGCGCGGAATTGCGTCGCACAGGTTGGCAATGCCACGGATGTCGGCAAACGGCACGGCCATCTGATCCTGCAGCCAATCGGCACATTCGGCGCGAAACGCTTCGTCGGCAGGGGAAAAGCCAAGCTTCATGCCGCAGCCCCCAGCACCATCCGCGCGACCTGTTCGCGGTGCCACGGGCCGTCACCCAGCAACGTCAGGATCGAGCGCGCCCGCTTGAAGAACAGGTGTGCGTCATGCTCCCAGGTAAAGCCGATGCCGCCGTGTAACTGGATCATGTTGCCCGCACACATCTGGAACGTATCGGCGCAGAACGCCTTGGCCGCGTGCAGTGCCAGCGGGGCCTCGTCGCTGCCTTCGTCGACCGCGCAGGCGGCCCAATAGACCGCCGAACGGGCCTGTTCGATCTCGATCATCATGTCCGCCAGGCGGTGCTTGTAGGCCTGGAACGAGCCGACCGGGCGACCGAACTGGACGCGCTCGCGGGCATAACCGACGGTGCGATCAAGCGTCTCCTGCGCGCCGCCCAATGCCTCTGCGGCAAGGCAGATCCAGCCAGCGGCCAGCGCCCCGGCAATCGCTGCGGCGCCATCCTCCAGCTTCGTCGCCGCAGCATGATCGAGCGTCACGGTGGCGAGCGGCCTGGTTTGGTCCATGGTGACATGGCGCTGCACGGCGATGCCCGCGCCCTTCAGCTCGACCAGCCAGGCGTCGCCGCCCGCATGGACCAGCAGCAGGTCCGCCGACGCACCGTGCGGCAGAAAGTTGAGCGTTCCCGAAAGGCGCCCATCGCCTATGGAAACCTGAGGCTCCCACGCGGCGGTGCAAATCAGTTCACCTGCGGCAAGGCGCGGCAACCACTGAGCCTTCTGCAGGTCGGACCCACCGCGCGCGATGGCCTGCCCCACCATGCCGTGCCCCAGCAGCGGCAGCGCCGCGACCTGCGCGCCCGCCGCCTCTGCCACGATCGCCAGTTCTACCATGCCCAGCCCCGCGCCGCCGTGATCTTCGGGCAGGCCGATCCCGGCAAGGCCGAGTTCGGTGGCGAAGGCCGACCACAAATCGCGGTCGATCCCCTCACCCGCCATCGCCGCGCGGGTGCGATCGCTGGTCGCGTTTTCGGCGAAGAAACCGCGCACGGTTTCCGCGATCATGCCCTGCTCGCTGGTGAAGGCGAATTCCATGTCAGGCGGTGCCCCAGACCTTGCGCGGTGCGACCCGTTGGGCAAGCAGCCTGTCGACCGCCGCACCCACGTCGGCAGGCTCCCACCTTGCGCCCTTGTCCACCACCGGCCCTTCGCGCCAGCCGTCCTCAAGCATGATCTTTCCGCCTTCCAGCTCGAACACGCAGCCGGTGACATCGCGGCTCGCGCTGCTGCCCAGCCAGACCACGGCGGGGGCGACGTTTGCCGGGTCCATCACGTCGAACGCAGAGCCCTGCGTCGCCATCTTGTCGGCAAAGGCCTGCTCGGTCATGCGGGTGCGGGCCGAGGGAGCAAGGGCATTCGCGGTAATGCCATAGCGCCCCAACTCTGCCGCCTGCACCAGCGTCAGCGCGGCGATTCCACCTTTCGCGGTCGAGTAGGCCGCCTGCGCGATCGACCCTTGCAGGCCCGCGCCCGACGAGGTGTTGATGATCCGCGCATCAGGATCGCGCCCCTCCTTCTGCTTGGCGCGCCAGTAGTTCACCGCATGGCGGGCAAGACAGAAATGGCCACGCAGATGGACGTGCATGGTGGCGTCCCATTCCTCCAGCGTGGCCGAAACGAACATCCGATCGCGCACGATGCCCGCGTTGTTGACGATGACGTGCAGATCGCCAAAGGCGTCGAGCGCGGCCTGAACGATGCGGCCAGCCGCGTCCCAGTCGGTGATGTCCTCATAGTTGGCGATGGCCTTGCCGCCCGCCGCGAGGATTTCCGCGACCACGGCGTCTGCCGCGCTGGTGTCGCGGCCTTCGCCGCCCAGCGATGTACCGATGTCGTTGACCACCACGTTGGCGCCCTCGGCGGCGAAGGCCAGCGCATAGGCGCGCCCCAGCCCGCCGGCGGCGCCGGTGATGATCACGGTGCGGTTGTCGCAAATGCCCACGATGTTCTCCCTCAATTGGCTTGCGTGGGGACGGGCAGCTTCAGGTGCTGCGACACATCCCCGACGAAATCGATCAGCGAATAGTCCCGCGTGTCGAAGCGCCAGACCCCGGCCTCGCGCACGAAGCTGTCATGATACCGCCCCGCGCAGATTGCCTGCAGCGGCAGGACTTCTGTCTGCTGGAACACGGTGTAGCAGCTGCGGCTGGTGGCCGTGCCCGCCGCCTCGTCCACTTCAACGATCGCGTTGCTCACCAGGTGCCGGGTGCGCGGCGTGCCGCACGGATAGACGCGCACCCACTCGCGCCATTGGTCGACCAGCGCACCCCCGGCGATCTCGTGTCCGTCGGCCAGCTTGACGCGAGCCTTGGCGAACAGCGCCGCCGCACCCGCAAAGTCGCCTGCGTCGATCCGCTCGGCGTAGATATGCAGCAGGTTGGTGATGGCGGTGACCGAGTTCATGGCGCCGACCTTCATAGTCGCTCGATGATCGTGACGTTGGCCTGCCCGCCGCCTTCGCACATGGTTTGCAGGCCATAGCGTCCGCCGGTCCGTTCCAGCGCGTTCAGCATCGTGGTCATCAACCGCGCGCCGGTTGCGCCGAGCGGGTGGCCCAGCGCGATTGCACCGCCGTGAATGTTGACCTTCTCGTGCGGGACGCCCAGCTCCTTCATCCACGCCATCGGGACCGAGGCGAAGGCCTCATTGCATTCGAACAGGTCGATGTCGGCCACGCTCATTCCAGCCTTTTTGAGCGCATATTGGGTGGCGGGGATTGGCGCGGTCAGCATCCACACCGGATCGTCGGCCCGCACCGAAATGTGATGGAAGCGGGCGCGCGGCGTCAGACCGTGGTCCTTCACCGCGCGTTCCGACGCCACCAGCATGGCTGCGGCGCCATCGCAGTTCTGGCTGGAAATGCCCGCGGTGATGATCCCGCCTTCCTGCACCGTGCGCAGGCCCGCCAGTCCTTCGACGCTGGTCGTGGGGCGGATCGTTTCGTCGACAGCCAGTTCGGCCATCGGCGCGATTTCCCGTTCGAACCAGCCGTTGTCCTGCGCCGCCTGTGCGCGCTGGTGGGATGCCACCGCGAAGGCTTCCATTTCAGCGCGGGTCAGGCCCCACTTGGCCGCGATCATTTCGGCTGAGTTGATCTGGTTGAGGATCCCGTCGCCATAGCGCGCGACCCAGCCGGGCGAGGTGTTGAACGGATTGGCAAAACCATAGGGTTCCGCCGCCAGCATCGCCGCCGAGATGGGAATCGCGTTCATCGCCTGGCTGCCACCCGCGACAACCAGGTCCTGCGTTCCGCTCATCACGCCTTGCGCGGCGAAGTGCAGCGCCTGCTGGCTCGATCCGCATTGGCGGTCGATCGTGGTGCCCGGTACGTGTTGGGGCAGGCCGGCAACCAGCCACACGGTGCGGCCAATGTCACCCGCTTGCGGACCAATCGTGTCGCAGCAGCCCCAAACGACGTCATCGACCAGATTGGCGTCAATTCCGGTCCGTTCGACCAGCGCCTTGATCGGGTGCGCGCCAAGGTCAGCCGGGTGAACCCCTGCAAGACTGCCCTTCTTGCGTCCGATCGGGGTGCGTACCGCGTCAATGATATAGGCTTCGGCCATCTTGGGTTCCTCAGGCGAATGTATGTTCGGGACCGATCGGCTGAGCGCCGCCAAGCACCGCTGCATCGATCCGGTTGTAGTGGAAAGCGCGATCGCCCCATGCCCCGGTCAGCGCCCAGCTGCGCTTCATCCAGAAATGGAGATCGACCTCATAGGTATAGCCCATCGCGCCGTGCACCTGGATCGCGGTTTCCGCGGTCAGGATCGCGGCATCGGTGGCCGCCAGCTTGGCATGACTGACGTGCAGGCTGGCGCTGGGCAGACCATCCTGCACCGCTTGCGCCGCGCGCCAGACCACCGGCTTGGCAAATTCGATCGCCACCGCGCAACTGGCCAACTGGTGCTTGAGGCCCTGAAACGCCCCGACCGGCTGACCGAACTGGATGCGGATCTTGGCATATTCGACCGCCTGGGACAGCATCGCATCGGCCAGCCCGACGAGTTGCGCCGCGCTCATCAGGGCGCCGAGGTTCAGCAGGTATGGGTCGGTGCTGGCGTCGGCAGGCGCGGCAGCCAGCCGACGCAACGGATCAACGCTGGCCAGCGCTTCACCACTGCCATCGGCGACCCAGGGATTGATCGCGTGGGCCGGGGCCACTTTGCGGCTTCCTGCGACCACATCGGCCAGACCATCAAGATCACCCTGCGCAACCAGCCACGGTACGCCGACGAAGGCTGTATCGACCAGTGGCTCGGCCAGGCAAGCGCGGCCACATTCCGCTGCGATCAGCGCGGCTTCGACCAGACCCATGCCTAGTCCGCCCTGGGCCTCGGGCACCAGCAGGCCGGTCAGCCCCATGTCGACCAGTCCCTGCCAGATCGCCGGATCACGCGCACCATCCGCGTCCAGTCGGCGCAGCACTTCGGGACCATGCGTCCCGGCAAGGTAATCGCGCACGCTTGCCGCCAGCATCAGCTGGTCATCGGAAAACCGGAAATCCATCAACCCGCTCCCACGCGAGGAAGGCCGAGCAGGCGTTCGGCCGTGATGTTGCGCTGGACCTCGTTCGACCCGGCGTAGATCGGCCCGGAGAGCGAGAAGATATAGCCTTCCAGCCACTGGTTGATCCGGCCATCGTCGAACCGCTTCAACTCTGCCGCCGCGCCCATCAACTGCATCGCGGTGCGGTGCATCGCGCGGTCAAGTTCGGACCAGAATATCTTGTTGAGGCTGGCCTCGGCGCCAATGCTGCCCCCCGCCATGATCTTCGCGGCGACGGCATAGGTGTTGTAGGCATAGGCCTGCGCCGCGCCCCAGGCTTGCACCACGGCTTCGCGCGCGGCGGGCGATGCCTTGTCGGCATTTTGGCGATAGAGTTCGACTAGCCGCTTGGCCGTCGCCTGGAAGCGGCCGGGAGAGCGCAGCATCAGCCCACGCTCGAAACCGGCCGTTGCCATAGCGACGTTCCAGCCCTGCCCTTCACCCGCGAGACAGTTCTCGACCGGAACCCGCACTTCATCGAAAAACAGTTCGGCAAAGCCGGTTTCGCCGTGAAGCTGGCGGATCGGGCGGCGGGTGATGCCGGGGCTGTTCAGGTCGAACAGGATGAAGGTCAGTCCCTTATGGCGCTTGCTTTCGGGGTCGGTGCGGAAGATGCCGAAGCCCCAGTCGGCAAAGGCCGCGCGGCTGGACCAGGTTTTCTGGCCGGTGATTACATAGTGATCGCCGTCGCGGACGGCTTTCGACTGGATCGCGGCCATGTCGCTGCCCGCGCCGGGTTCCGACCACGCTTGCGCCCAGATCACCTCGCCCCGCGCCATCGGCGGGAGAAAGCGGGCCTTCTGTTCCTCGGTGCCGAACTCCATGATGGTCGGGCCGAGCAGGAAGATGCCGTTCTGATTGGCCCGGTTGGGACCACC
>JAFEEP010000293.1 GCA_018241045.1 Pseudomonadota bacterium
AGTGCCGCGGCGAAGGCGCCATCGAAAGCGGCGCGAAAACCGGCCCCGCCGTGCGGAACTTCGCTGAGCAGCGCGGCGAGCGGACAGCCACTCTCAGGATGATCGCGGTGGCTGCGCGAGAGATAGCGCGCAGCAACCAGCTTGCGCCGCTCGGCGCGGGGCAGGTCATCGGGAATAGCGGCGTTAAGCCGGGCGTGACCTGCCATCGCGGCATCGAGCGCCGCCACGTCAAGCGCCTCCTTGCTGGCGAAATGGCCATAGAACCCGCCGTGGGTCAGGCCGGCATCGCGCATCAGGCGGTGGACGGCGTTGCCTGCCAGCCCTTCCTCGCGCAGCCGCGCAGCCGCCAGATCGACGATCCGCGCGCGGGTAGCGGCCTTCTGTTCACTGCGACTCATCCCGGCGGCTCCTTCGCGGACCTGATTTCATATGATAGTTATCATGTCAATGGCCGCAAAGAAACCGGGCCGGAAATCCGGCCCGGTCTGTTGGTGCGTATCAGAGGGTGAGTTTCGGCTTCTCGCCGGGGCCGACGGTGAACACGTCGCGCCATTCGGGATGCTTTTCATAGCGGGCGCGAACATAGGGGCAGATCGGGATGACCTTGAACCCGCGCGCGCGGGCATCGGCGATCAGGTGATCGACCAGCGCCGCCGCAACCCCGGTGCCGCGCAGTTCATCCGGCGCGCCGGTGTGATCGGCGCTGATCAAATCGGGACCGCGATGCGTGAAGGTCAGTTCCGCCTCGGCGTCGATCCCCTCGACCCGGCCGACATAGCGACCGTGGCGCGGGCCATCTTCCAGCGTAATCGTGATTTCGGCCAAGGGCTTGCTCCTTCTCTTTGGGTTCATGCAATCTAGGCGCTGCGCGGCACAGGTCCAGAGCGCGACTCGCAAATAGCGGGCCGGGGCGTGATGCCCCGGTCCGCCCCGGTTCAGGCGGCGACCGCGCCGAACCGTCCGCTG
Source organism: Pseudomonadota bacterium (assembly GCA_018241045.1). Lineage (GTDB taxonomy): Bacteria > Pseudomonadota > Alphaproteobacteria > Sphingomonadales > Sphingomonadaceae > Novosphingobium. The sequence continues at coordinate 967 of JAFEEP010000293.1, forward strand.
TTGTAGTCGTCAAAGGCCTGGCGGATCTCCGCCTCGCTGTTCATCACGAAGGGCCCATATCCGACCACCGGCTCGTCGATCGGCTCGCCGGTCAGGACCAGGACGATCGCATCGCCATCAGCCTTGATCCGCACGCCTTCGCCTTCAGTCGAAAAGCGTGCGATCTCCGCCTCGCCCACACCCTTGCCGTCGATGGTGACGTGCCCGGCCAGCACCGCGATCATGCTGGTGTGGCGTTCGGGCAGGGGCAGGATGACGTCGGCGTCGGCCTTGAGCCGCAGATCCCACAGGTTGATCGGGGTGAAGGTGCTGGCTGGCCCCTTGGTCCCGTTCAATTCGCCCGCGATGATCCGCGCCGTGCCGCCATCGAGTTCGACTGTCTGGATCGCATCACGCGTGATCGCCTGGTAGCGCGCCGGGGTCATCTTGTCCTTGGCGGGCAGGTTGACCCACAACTGGACCATGCGGAACGGCCCGCCGGTCTTCGAATAACCGGGCGAATGGTATTCCTCGTGAATGATCCCGGCCCCGGCGGTCATCCACTGCACCTCGCCGGTGCCGATGGTGCCGCCCCCGCCGGTCGAATCCTTGTGGCTGACTTCGCCGTCATAGACGATGGTCACCGTTTCGAACCCGCGGTGGGGGTGCTGGCCAACGCCGCGCGGCTGCCCGTCGGCGGGCTCAAACGTCCACGGGCCGGCATAGTCGAACAGCAGGAAGGGGCTGACGGCCTTGGTGTCGCCGTTATAGCTGAACAGCGAACGCACGGGAAAACCGTCGCCAACCCAATGGCCGTCGCTGTTGCTGATCGTGTCGATAAGAGTCTTCATGGTCATGCCTTTCACGCGAGGCTTTTTGTTTGATGCCCTGCCTCCGGGGCCATTGTTTCTGTCGTGAGCGCAACATATGTAGGCACTAACCAAGCGACAAGTACGGTCCTATTGGATACTGCAAATGCCCCAAATCGCTCCCGCCCAGGGCTGGCACTGCCCGGCAGAAATCACGCTCGATATGCTTAGCGGCAAGTGGCGGGCGATGATCGTGTTCTGGCTGATGCCCGGCCCGCTGCGCTTCAACGAGTTGCAGCGGCGACTGGGCGCGATCACCCATCGCACCCTGTCCAAGACGCTCAAGGAGATGGAGGCCGAGGGCCTGGTCAGTCGCCGCGACTATGCCGAGATCCCGCCCCGCGTCGACTATGCCCTGACCGCCAGGGCCCAGGCGTTGAAACCGGTGCTGGAAGCACTGGAGCGCTGGGCGCGCGAGAACGGCGGCTGATCGGGCCGCGCTTAGTGCCCCGCCGCGGCACTCAGCTGGCGCAGATAGGCGATCACGTCGGCACGACGCTGCGGATCACCGAGGCGAAAGCCCATGCGCGTTCCCGGCACCAGCGCCTGCGGGTTCTGCAGCCAGCGGTCCAGCATACGCTGGTCCCACACGAAGCGGGCGCTGTGCAAGGCGGGGGAATAGGCAAAGCCCGGTGCCGTTCCAGCCTTGCGCCCGAACACCCCGCGGTGGGCCGGGCCAACGCGGTTGGCGTCGAGCGAATGGCACGAACCGCAGTTCGCCGCATAGACTTGTGCGCCGCGCGCGGCGTCGCCCTGGAGACCGGGGGTGTGGGGCGCACCCCCGGTCGCCGGCAGCGTCAGACCGGCAACAACGAGGCCGACGATCCATGGCGCCGGGGTCTGGAGTTTCTGCATGGCCCTCACCCGAACATGAACGCCGGACCGGGCAGCTTGTCGCCCAGAGCACTGGTCAGCAACGACCAGTGCGCGGCTTCGTCGGCGGCGATCTTCGCACAGACCTGTGCCAGATCCCTGCCGCCAAGCGAGGGCATCACCCCGATATAGGCATTGGCCGCTCCGCGTTCATGCGCCTGGGCGAGTCTGAGGATATCGGTCTGGTTGTGGATGGCGGCGATGTTGAGACTGACCATGTAGTCGGCCCGGTTCTTCGCATTGACCGGAGTGCCGCCGAGTTGCCGCACCGCTCCCGCCAGCGCATCGCGGTGGCCCTTGTGCTGGCCCTGGAACAACAGTGCGAGATCAAGCACGCCCTTTTCAAGCAGCCCGCTTTCCGCGCCGATCTGATAGGCCTCGATTGCTTCGTGCTCGAGCCCGAGCGCGACGTTGAGAATATCGATGTCGCCCTGATGGGCCGCGACGCCAGGACGCTTGCCCCGCGCCCTCGCCAGTGCCGGAACATTGCCCAGCACGCCGATCGCAGCTGCCGAAAGGACGCTGACGCCGGCGATCCCGACCATGCTGCGTCGCGAAGTGATGATCTTGTCCATTGTGCCCTCCATTGTGGGCGACGAAGGCGTTTCGTCGCTGGCGGGCATTGGATGCGCAAAGCAAATGGAGGTTCCCGCCGGGTTCGGAATCGCTGGCGATATCAGTGCGCGGCAGTCCAGCCACGCTGCGCGCCAAGCCGATCGAGCACCTTGGCGGTCATCCGCTCGCAACGGAGGCCCATGAAGGGAAAGCTGCCATGCAGCGCATCTGCCAGGGTTGCGTCGAGAATGTTGCGGAGTTGCCGCCGCGCACGGAACAGGCGTGTCTTGATCGTTTCGGGTCGGACACCAAGGATTGATGCCGACTCCTCGATCGTCAATTCCTGAACGTCGCGGAGCAGGAATACCATGCGGAAGGGTTCGGGCAGCCGGTCGACCGCGCGCTCGAGCAGGGAACGCGCCTGGGCTCGAGCCGCTTCCTCTTCCGGGTTTTCGACCGGCCGCCCCCCGGGAAATGCAACGATCAGCGATCCGCTCTGCTGCGCCGTCTCAACCTCGGACAGGTCGGCGCGCGGACGCCGCCGCCTCAGCCGCCCGCGTGCCTCGTTGATCACGATCCGGGTCAGCCAGGTGAGCAGGGCGGCATCGCCGCGAAATCCATTGAGCGCGGCAAAGGCCCTGACCCATGATTCCTGGACCACGTCCTCCGCCTCGGCATCGTCGGCAACGATGCCACGCGCGACGCGGTAAAGCCGCTGGTTGTAGCGCTGCATGATGGTGCGAAACGCCTCGCGCTCACCGCGCCGGACCAGGGCAAGCAGCTCCGTATCGGCGGTCGCCGTCCACTTGCCGTTGGCATGAGTTGCCTGTGTCATCGGTTCACCCTGATTCGTCCGCTTCGTTGGATGCCGACTCAGTCAAAAGGTTCCCGCAAACTTGTGCTGATCGTGTGCGCGGCGACTCGGTAGAGTATCCTGCGAAGCCGACTGCGCGTCAAAGCTCACCCCAGTCGAGCGGTTCGACCCGGCGGACCACCACGCCCCAGCAGACCATGCCGGCAAGGATCACCGCCGCGGCGATCAGGAAGGCGGCGCGATAGGTGCCGGTGACGTCGATCGACCAGCCGGTGACCAACGGGCCGATCACCCCCGAAAGCCCTGCCACTCCATTCTGGATCCCGACCCACTTGCCCGCGCAGCGCGGCCCGGCGAGGGTCTGGCCGATCGAGAACACGCTGAACGCGCCAAGCCCGTTGGCGAGCGAATAGGCCAGCAGCCCCGCCACGGCCATTGCCGGACTGCCTAGCGCGCAAGCCAGCATGGTGCCCAGCGCGACGACCAGGCAGGCCATCATCATCACCTTGCGCACCCGGCTGGGATCGGCGCCGCGCGCCATCCAGCCTTCGGCAAAGCGCGCGCCCAGCACACCGAACAGCGCCGAAAGGAAATAGACCGAGCCCCCCAGCCAGGCCATCGCCGTCAGCGAATAGCCCTGTTCCTTGACGAGGTAGAGCGGCAGCCACGACAGTACCAGGAAGTAGGGGTAATTGTTGCAGAAATGGCCCAACGCCGTGCCCCACATCTCGCGCCTGGAAAGCATCGCGCCAAAGCTGGGAGCGGGGCCATGATCGACCTGCCCTGCCGCAGGAGGAAGCGGCGCGGGACGCTTCAACCGTAGCCACGGCACCAGCCACAGCAGTGAGACCGCGCCAAAGGCAAGGAAGAGTGCCTGCCAGCCGAAATGGGCGACCACCAGTCCGCCAATCAGGATACCCGCGCCGTTGCCCAGCATCAGCCCGGCCCCGGCGACGGCATTGGCCGAGGCGAGCCGCTCTGGCGGGACGTGCATCGACAGTAGCTTGGAGCTGGCCGGCCAGCCCGCGCTCTCACCCAGCCCCAGCAGCAGGCGCAACACGAGCAGCACGGCAAAGCCGGTCGCGAACCCGGTCAACAGCGTGGCAACCGACCAGATCAGCAGGCCCAGCGTCAGCGTGCGATAGGCGCTGATCCGCTCCGAAAGCCAGCCCGTGAGGAAATGGCCGGGAACGTAGGTCCAGAAAAACGCCGACATCAGCAGGCCGATCTGGTAGTTCGTCAGCTTGAACTGATCCTTGATCAGGGGCGAGGCGGTGGAGAAATTGCCGCGATCAAGCGAGTTGATGAATACCGCCACTGCAAGCAGGATCACCAACGCGCGCGTAGCCGCGATCGCGCTCGTCGCGTGCACTTCGACGCGTGTCGCCATAGCCCTCTCCCCAGATTTCGGGAGAGGCTAGGCCAGTTGCAGGCAATTACCAAGCGCGCGGTGCGGTTCAATCCCCCAGCGCGACGAACTTGCCCGCGGCGCGGTCCTTGCGCACTTTCAGCCCGTCGAACACCTCGCCGCTCATCGCGATATAGACGCCCGACGGAGCGACCTGCGCGGTGGCGAAGGCCATGCCCAGATTGAACTGGGCATCGGTCTCGGCAAAGCGCGCCGGGCTGAGCGCACCGGTCAGCACCACGGTCTTGCCCGGCGCATGGGCAGCGACGATCCGGGCGGTGTCGGTCATGGTATCGGTGCCGTGGGTGATGACCACGTGATGTTCGGGCGCCTCGCGCGCGGCGTGGGCAATCACCAGGCGGTCGCCGTCGGTCATGTCGAGGCTGTCCTTGCGCATCAGTTCGACCACCCGGAAGGGCAGCGCCACCCGCGCCTCGCCCAGCAGCGCGGGGATGCCGCTGTCGACGATCTGGTATTCGCTCAGTGCGTCGAAATAGTTCTTGTCGATCGTCCCGCCGGTGGTGAGAACGAGAATGGATTTGTGGGTCATGGACCCGCCCTAGCGGTTTGCGTCCTAGGCCGCCAGCAGCGGCGCTTCGATCGCGTCGATCGCGGCGTGGAGCCGGGCGGCGGCGGCGGGGTCAAGGCGGTGTTCGAACAGGGTCAGGTGGCGGCGCAGGGTGCGGCGCACCGCGCCAGCGCCCTCGGCGATCGGCTCGCCCATCTCGCGGTAGTGCTCAAGCCCATAGCGCAGGATGATGGTCGAATTGATCGAGAGGTCGCGCAGCCGCTCGCGCGGCCAATCGAGCAACCCCGCATCGACCAGCGCGGCAAGGTAGGACTCGATCTGGTCGAAAGTCATTTCGTGCCAGCGCGGCGAATTGCTGCGCACCGGATCAGTCTGTTCGCCATAGGCGTGCTGATCGCGGTAGAGAAAGCGGTAGGTGCGAAACTCCGCCATCATGGTTTCGAGCAGGCGGGCGTAGTCCCCGGCCGGATCGTCCGCCGGACGCTGCGCCAGGCGCTGTTCGATCCCCACGGCGAACTGATCACCGATCGCCTCGAGCAATGCCTGCCGGGTCTTGAAGTGATACCACAGGTTGCCTTCGGACATCCCGCAGGCCGCAGCCAGAGCCGCCGTGGTCACCGCGCCATAGCCCTGCTCGTTGAACAGGGCGAGCGCGGTCTGGACGATCCGGTCGCGGGTTTTCATCAGTAGTGCGACAGTTCGACCATGACCTGCTTGTATCCGTGGACGAAACAGGTGGCAACGCGCTCGGGCTCAGCGATCACATTGGCGCGCAGTCGGCGCTTGGCCATTTCCTCCAGCAGGCAGGTCAGTTGCAATTCGGCCACCCGCGCGCCGACGCAGCGGTGGATGCCATAGCCGAACGAGAGATGGCGGCGGGCATTCTCGCGGTCGAGAATGATCCGGTCGGCGTCCTTGAACACGCTTTCGTCGCGGTTGGCCGAGATGTACCACAGGCAGACCTTGTCGCCCTTCTTCATCGCGACGCCGTCAACCTCGGTGTCCTCCATCACCGTGCGGCGCATATGCGCGAGCGGGGTCTGCCAGCGGATCAGTTCCTGAACAGCATTGGGAATCATCGAAGGATCGGCTTCCAGCTTGGCGCGCTGGTCGGGGAATTGCGACAGCCCCCAGACGAAGGCCGACATCGAATTGCGGGTAGTATCGTTGCCGCCCACGATCAGCAGGATCACGTTGCCGATGAACTCTTCCTGGCTCATGTGGTTCATCGCATCGGAGCGCAGCATGACCGAGATCAGGTCCTTGCCCGGGTTCTGCGCCTTTTCCTGCCACAGCGCGGCAAAAGCCATGCCCATTTCCATCAGCGCGGCGTTGCGCGTGGCCATGTCCTCGGGCGTCTTCATCAGTTCGACGTTGCCGCCCATGTCCGACCACCAGGTCAGCTTGTGGCGCTGTTCCCACGGGAAATCGAACAGGGTGGCCAGCATTCCCGTGGTCAGTTCGATCGAGACCTTGTCGACCCAATTGAACGCCTCCCCAATTGGAAGCGAATCGAGGACCTCGGCGGTGCGCTTCTGCACCTCGGCCTTCATCGCCGCGACTTCGGACGGGCCGAAGCTGGGGGCGATGGTGCGGCGCTGCGCGGTGTGGTGCGGTGGGTCCATCGCGATGAACATCGGCTGGCGCACTTCGTTTTCCTTAGGCGCGTCGACCGAACCGGCGACCGAAATGCCGCCATATTCCCAGCTTGAGGAGAATATCTTTGGCAGCGCCTCGACATAGACGATCGGCTTGTAGGTGCTGACCGACCAATAGGGGCCGAAGGCGCTGTCGGGGACGTACTGGATAGGTGCCTGCGCGCGCAGGGTGCGGAACGGCGCCTGCCACTCCTCGCCCTCGTAGAGTTCGGCACGGCTGACGTCGATCGGCGCAATCGGCGATGCGGTGCGGTCCAGCGTGGCGCTGCTTGCCATATGTCTCTCCCCTCGGGCCTTTGCCCGGTTAGGGTAATTACCCTAATACGATGTGAGGGAGAGTCAATCGGCTAGAAATCGACGGCCAGGAATCCATTGACCGACCGCGGCTGATTGGTGCGGTACAGCCCCGGCCCACCCGAGACGAGGCCGTACTGGTCAAGCACGTTGTAGACCTGAATCCGCGCCGTCACCGCCTTGCCCGCGACCTTGAACGAATAGCGCGCGCCCAGGTTGACGATCTGCCGTCCGACGATCTCCAGGCTGTTGTCGGTGGTGGCCGGCATGGCCCCGCGTTCGAGCAGGCTGGCATCAAGCGCAAGTCCCTCGATCCAGGGTGTGCGCCAGTTGAGATTGACGTTGAACAGGTGCTTGGCCACCCCGACCGGGCGTCGCCCGATCGTGCCGGTGGCCTGGGCATCACGCTCAACCCGGGCGTCGAGCACGACCCCGCCCGCGACCAGATCGAGCCGCGGCGTCAGCGGGCCGGACAGCGAGAACTCCACCCCGCGGTTGCGGATCGAGCCAACCTGGCGGAAGGTCTGCCCTGCGTCGAAACCAAAGTAGGGCTTCGACAGCTCGAACACCCCGGCGACCAGCTTGATCTTGCCGGTCAGTGCCCAGCGCAGCCCCGCATCCTTCTGCGCGGTGAGGATCGCGGGCAGCGGCGCATTGCGGTTGGCGGCGTTGGGCGGCGCGGTGCCGCTTTCCTCAAGCCCGCGGGCATAGCCAGCATAGAGGCTGACCGCCCTGCTCAGGGCCAGCGCCGCATTGACGTTGTAAAGCCAGGGATCGTCCTTGCCCAGAATGGGGGCAAGGCCGGGCAGGTCGGTGGTCTTGCGATAGCGTGCCTTTGACAGCCCCAGGCCAAGCTCGCCGACATTGCGCCAGCGTCCATTATAGGCCAGCCCCAATGTGTCCTGCCGCACCCGCTCGCGGCTGATCGGGCCAAAGGCGAACGCGGCGGGCTTCACCGAAGCGTCCTCGGCATAGATGGTGGTCGGCCCCAGATCGAGCACGTCGAACCCACCATATTCGCTGTGCAAATCGCGTTCGCGCAGGCTGAGGTGGAATACGTGAAGTCGCGGTCCGTCGGGGATCGAATGGGTGACGCGCAGCTCTCCGCTGAGCGAGCGCTGATGTAGCGGCGGATCGGCAACCAGAACGCGGTTGGCGCTGCCGTCGGGCTCGACATCGGTGAGGAGGTTGAAATAGCCTTCGCGCTGGGTGAAGGTCGAACGGAACACACCCAGGCGCACCACCCAATTGCGCCCCGCCGCAACCGAGGTCAGCAATCCCTGGGTGGCCGCGATCAGGCGGAAATCGGCCCAGTCCGGGCCGCGGAACCGATGCTTGGTCGGCACCGGAGGCAGGAAATCGCCCGCCGCGATATAGAACGGCCCTGCCTCGTCATTGTAGTCGTCAAACCGCGCAGCGAAGGGCAGCAGTTCGATCCCGGGGGCGGGCTTCCAGCGCAGCGCCACAGCTTCGGAATGATTGATGTTGTTGGTCCCGTCGGGAAAGCCGGTCCGCCCCAGGTTGACCCCGTAACCCAGCGACAGACCCGTGCCGAGCGCTGTGGAACCGGTCACCTCGATTGCGGCGGTGCCAAAACTGTCGCCATTGGCGACAACGGATGCGCCCGCCTTGTCGCCAGGGCGGCGCAATGCGTTGTCGACGATTCCGCTCGGCGCGGCGAAGGGGTATCCCTGGGCCGAAAGGCCGACCTTGACGCTGGTCGATTCGGTCAACAGCCCCGACAGGTCGAAGGTTGGATCGAAGTAGAGCCCGTCGATCCGCACATTGCCTGCCGCCGTTGGGGAAAAGCCCCGGACACTGCCCGCATTGTAGATCCCCAGCGTCTCGCGCCCGACCGAATAGCCGAAGGCGTCCTCGGCCTGGGTGACGGCATTGTCGGCGCTGCGATCCTGCGCCGCAGCGGATGCGGCCATGCCTGCGGTCAGCGCAAGCGGCAGTGACAATGCGATGGCTCGCACCGAATCCCCCCGAATTTCCGAATGGTTACGGAGAACGGAAGATCAAATTGCGTGCATCATTGAAAGCAACGGTCGGCAAGCCGCGCAGCGAGTCCGACAAACGACGCGCGCATGGCACTGCGCCGTCCGGAATGGCCGGACGGCGCCTGGTTGCACGTTTGCGTGATGTCAGTCGCGCGCTTCGGCGCGGCGATAGGGAACGAAATCGCCCAGCGCGATGAATCCGGTGACGAAGTGGCCCGACCGCTCGACGGTGTTGACCCGGTCAAGTCGGCAGAACTGTCCGGCAGTGGGGTAAGTCACCAGGATATCGTCCGAATCGAGCTGCCTGGCATTGTCCGGCCGGTTGACCCACAGCGTTCCGCCCGAGCGATAGACCAGCGCGGTCTTGTCGATCACCGTGCCGTCGCGGGTATCGGACAGGCTTATGCAGCTCGTCGGCTTTCCGGCCACGCGCCCGTCGAGCATCTTGGCCAATTGCTGTTCGCCGGTCAGCCGGGGTCCGGCCTGTGCCGCTGCGCCGCCCATCACCAGCGAAGCCGCCGCAAGGGCGATCGTGATCGTGCGCATGGGGGAATCTCCTTGTGCTTGGTAACGACCTGTTATGCCAGACTAGTCTGAACCGGGCCTGAAATCACGATGGGAATTCGGCCAGCCGTCAGCCGGTTCCGCCCACGGTCAGCCCTTCGACCAGCAAGGTCGGCTGGCCGACTCCGGCGGGAACGCTCTGCCCGCCCTTGCCGCAGATCCCCACCCCTTCGTCAAGGCCGAGGTCATTGCCGATGCCGATCACCTTGGTCAGCACGGTCGGGCCGTCGCCGATCAGCGTCGCACCCTTGATCGGCGCGCCCAGCTTGCCGTTCTCGACCTTGTAGGCTTCGGTGCACGAGAACACGAACTTGCCAGACACGATATCGACCTGCCCGCCGCCAAAGCTCTTGGCGAAAATGCCCGACTTCATGCGCGAAAGCAGTTCATCGGGATTGTCGTTCCCGGCCTTCATGAAGGTGTTGGTCATGCGCGGCATCGGCGCATGGGCGTAGCTCTCGCGCCGCCCGTTGCCGGTGGCGGCCACACCCATCAATCGGGCGTTGAGCCGGTCCTGCATATAGCCCTTGAGCACGCCGTCCTCGATCAGCACGGTTTCCCCGGTCGGGGTGCCTTCATCGTCGATCGACAGCGACCCGCGCCGCCCCTGCCCGCCAAGGCCAAGCAGGGTGCCATCATCGACCACGGTAACGCCGGGAGCGCCGACCCGTTCGCCGATCCGGCCGGAAAAGGCGCTGGTGCCCTTGCGGTTGAAATCGCCCTCAAGCCCGTGGCCGACCGCTTCGTGGAGCAGCACGCCGGGCCAGCCCGGGCCGAGCAGCACCTGGCATTCGCCCGCCGGTGCGGCGACGCTCTCCAGGTTGACCAGCGCCTGGGCCAGCGCGGTGTCGATCGCCCGGTTCCAGGTTTCGGGCAGGAACAGATCGTCATAAAGCCGCCGCCCGCCGATCCCGAACGATCCGGTTTCGCGCCGCCCGTTGCTTTCCGCGACGATCCCGACGTTTAGCCGGACCAGTGGACGCACGTCATGCGCCACAAAGCCGTCGGCGCGAACGATCTCGACCACCGACCAGCTTGCCGACAGGCTGGCGCTGACCTGCACCACCCGCGGATCGCGGGCGCGGGCGGCGGCGTCGATCGTTTCGAGCAGCTTCACCTTCTCGGCAAAGGGCACCAGATCGAGCGGTGACTGGTCGGTATAGAGGTGGCGATTGCTGCGCGGCGGGGGCGGGGCAGGCTGACCCTTGGCGGGATCGAGCAATTGCAATGTCTCGCCCGCGCGGCGGATCGCCGCCAGGCTGATTTCGTTGGCATGGGCAAAGCCGGTCATCTCGCCCGACAGCCCCCGCAGGCCGAACCCGGCATCGCGCGAATAGTCGGCGGTTTTCAGCCGCCCGTCATCGAAAGCAAACGTCTCACTGGCGATGAACTGCATATACAACTCACCGTCATCGCAGCGGTTGAGCGTCTCGCGCGTCACTGCAAGCGCCTCCTCTGGGGTGATCTGGCGGTAGAGCAGCGAGCGGGGATCGAGAGTGGTCATGCTCTCGATATAAGTGCTTGCATCGCCAGTGCCAGCGGCAAACTATCGCCCAGCCATGAAAGACCGCTTCACTCTCGATGTTGTCGACGCACTCGACCCCGAGTTCGATCGGCTGGCGAAGCTGGCACGGAGCGAGGACTTTCGCTTCATGGACACCCTGATTGACCGATGGCGGGACGGATCAAACCGGTTCGACCAGCCGGGCGAGGCCTACTTCGCGGTTCGGCGCGATGGGCGGCTGATCGCGGCGGGCGGCCTAAACCGCGATCCCTATTGTCAGGAACCGGGGACCGGACGGGTCCGCCACGTCTATGTGGAGCCCGACGTCCGGCGCAGCGGCGCGGGGCGGTTGCTGGTCGAGGCGATCGTTGATCGAGCCCGCGATGCGTTCAAGATCGTGCGGCTGCGCACGCAGACCCAACGCGGGGCACTGTTCTATGAGGCGCTGGGCTTTGTTCGCTGCGACGATCCCACCGCAACCCACAGGCTCGCACTGTAGCCGCTGCGATCAGTGCCCCGGCTTGCCGGTCTCGCTGTCGGGCGCGGTGCCGTCGAGGATGAAGCGCTTGTCGCAATAGCCGCAGTCGACATAGCCGCGCTCGTCGATTTCCATCCACACCCGCGGATGGCCCAGCGCGGCGCCGCCCCTGATCTCGCTCGCCCCGTCGCAGCTGACGCGCAGGGTGTGGACGTGGACGATTTCGGGGGTGGGGACAGGCGTGCTCATGGGGCAGAGCCCCTAGCAGGGGCGCGGGCGCATTTCCAGAGGGAGCGACGGCGCGGCGGGGCTTTACCTTGGCCGCGTGCTGCCGC
>JAFEEP010000294.1 GCA_018241045.1 Pseudomonadota bacterium
ACCATGCCGCCCGATTCCCACATTACGGCCGGGATCGGCGCTGCCGCGTGAGGAGGGGCTGCGGCGGCGAGCGCGGCATCCATCCGCGCGATCAGAGATTCGCCGCGATCGGGATGACCGGCGAGCGCGGCCAGCTTGCGCACCTGCGCCCGTGTCTCGTCGACCGAACTGACCGACCCCACTGTTTCGAGCCGCAGGCCAAGCCGCTGATAGGCGCCGGCGGTGGCGGGGGCGACAAAGCTGCCTTCGATCACCATGTCGGGGTGCAGCGCCACGACTTCCTCTACCGTACCGCGCGTGGTGCGGAATCGCCGCGCCTCGGCCACCGGCATCGAGGCCGAACGCGGATCGGTACTGTAGTGCGATAGGGCGAGGATCTGCGCCGGGTCCGCCACCTCGGCCAGGATCGCATCGGCGCAGGGGTTGAGGCTGACGATCGTCGGATGCGCCGTCGTCACCTCCTCCGACGCAGCCGGGGCGCAGGCGGCGAGGAGCAGCGGGAGCAGGCCGCATAGCCGCCCCCGCGCGCTCACCGCGCCGCGCCCCTTGCGGGCTGCGCCAGGGTCAGTAGCGGACACGCAGTCCGGCATAGACCGAACGGCCCAGCGTGCCATAGCCCGCCGCAGTCTGGACGTGGGCATCGGTCACGTTCTCGATCCGCCCGAACAGCTCGACCTGCCGCACAACAGGCACGCTGGCGCGAAGCGTGGCGATGGTTCCGCCCGGCAAACGGGTGAAATTGCCCGCGTCATCAAAGCTGGCCGACTGGAAATGCAGGTCCGCGCCGAGTGCCAGGCCGTGCCACGGTGTATTCCAGTCGACACTGGTGGCAACGGCGTGGCGCGGGCGCCGGGCGAGATCCTTGCCGAAGTTGGCGTTGCCCACGGTACGGTTGCACGCCGTCGCCAGGGTATAGGCCATGCGCACGCCGAAGGCTGGCACCGGATGCACCTCGACCTCGGCCTCGATGCCCTCCGCTCGCGCAGAACCGATGTTGTCATAGGTTCCCCAGGGTCGGTTGGTGCAGATCCCGCCGGTAACGCCAAAGCACGAGACGAAGGCAATCAGGTTACGGCTGTCGCGGCGATAGGCGGTGATCGCGGCGCGCACCGTGGAGGTCGTCCATTCGATCCCCGCGTCATAGCTGCGGGCGTGCTCGGGGACGAGCGCCGGATTGCCGTAGTTGGACAGCAACTGGTACAGGGTGGGCGCCTTGAACCCCTCGCCATAGCTGGCGCGCAGGCGCAGGTTGTAGGGCAGATGCACGCTGCCGTTGGCGCCGAAGGTCCAGGCATCGCCGAAGCGGCTGTGGTCGTCATAGCGCAGCCCTGCCGCCAGGGTGGCGCGATCGCCGTACCAGCCGAGCATACCGTGGGCCGAGGACAGGCGCGCGTGCTGTTCCGCGTCAAATGTTCCCGAATAGCGCGACCACTCGCTGTCGCCGCCGAAATCGAGCGCAAACTGCGCGGGAAGGCGCAGCCGCCCGGTCAGCTCGGCGCGCTCCGACGTGCCGCGATAGCCATAGGATGGCGCCGTACCGTAAGTCGGATCGTAATAGTCGCGCATGGTCCGGGCGAGGGCATAGCCCGCGTCGAGATTGAGCGCATCGCCGCGGTATTGCACCCCGGCGCGGCCCGAAAGCTGTCGGGTGAGCTGATATTCGGGCGTGTCGGCGAAGATGTAGGACGGCGGCGGGAAACCATCGATGTCGGTGTGGGTGTCGGCGTAGCGCGCGGTGGCGACCAGCGCGAGCTGGGGCGTCAGGTTCAGCCGCCCCTTGCCGCCGATGCGCCACTGGTGGAATCCATCGGGTTCGGTGCCGGTCGCCGCCGCGGAGACGCCATCGGTGGTCGCATAGCCGCCGTCGAGTGTCAGGGCATAGCGTTCGGAGGACAGCCCGGCGCTCGCGTCGGCGGCGTAGCTGTTGCGGCTGCCGCCTTCGGCCGAGGCCTCGATGCCATTGAGCTCGCGGCTGGTCACGGCGATGACCCCGCCGATCGCGGCGCTGCCCCAGATCACCGCGTTCGACCCGCGCAGCACATCGATCCGTTCGATCCCGCCCGCGGTGAGCGTGCCGAAATCGAACCCGCCCGATGGCGCGGAGACATCCTCGACCCGCACCCCGTCGATCAGCACCAGAACCTGCTCGGCCTCGGCACCGCGCAGGCGGACCCCGGTGAAGGCGCCCTGGCCGCCGTTGCGGCTGATGGTGATCCCGGGGATGCGTTCCAGCGCGCGGGTCAGGTCGGTTCCCTGGATCTGCCGCAGGTCGGCGGCGGAGATGACCGAGACTGGCTGCCCGGTCTGGTCAAGGCGCAGCGCGCTCCCGGTGGCGATGACGGTGATCTGGTCGTTCTGCGCATCCTGGGCGGTGCCGGCGGGCAGGTCGTCGGCCCAGGCGATCGATGGCAGGGAAACGGCGGCGGCTATGGCAAGTATGGACTTCACGTGACTACTCCCGGGCCATGGACGTTGCTGCCGTCCATGGCGGGAGCTTCGCGGGGCCCTTGGCGCGAAGACTCACGACGCTTGCGCCCGGTACACCCCGCCCGGCCGCGGAACGACCACACACCGGCAGGTTTCCTGGCTCGCCCGGGTCTTCGCTTGCCGCCCGCCTTCCCGGTTTCCCAGTGGCGCGATGGACGGTTCGCTCGCCGGACACAGTTGCGGGGGCAGCTCCGGTTTGGTTTTTCCGGATTCCCTCTTGGCCCCGCAAGGCGGGGACCGGTGGTGTCGCGGCGGCGGTTAGCGGGATTGTCCGGCGCGGGCAAGCACCTTGCGCAGGCGGGCGAAACGGCGGGGATGACGAGGGGCGGGCCCTTGTTTATGGAATGGGGCATGGAGGCGGAACAGTTCGACGATCGCTCGGTAACGCCTTCGGCATGGCGCTTTGCCCGGGCCAGCCGCGCCCATGTGGTGATCGACGCCGCCGCCTATTTCACCCTGATGCAGCAGGCGATGCTGGCGGCGCGGCAGGGCATCCACCTGATTGGCTGGGATTTCGACACCCGCGCCCGGTTGGGGCCGGGGCGCCGGTGGTGGAACGGGATCAGCCGCAAGACCTATCCGGCCCGGCTTGGCGCCTTTGTGGTCTGGCTGTGCAATACGACGCCGGGCCTGCAGATCCGCGTACTCAAGTGGAACTTCGGCGCGTTGAAATTCGTCTTTCGCGGTTCGATGATCCTCGATCTGATCCGCTGGTTCTTCCACCCCTCGATCGACTTCAAGTTCGATGCCGCGCATCCGCTGGGGTGCAGCCATCACCAGAAGATCGTGGTGATCGACGATCGTTTCGCGGTCTGCGGGGGGATCGACATTACCGCCGACCGCTGGGACACGCCCGAACACCTCGAGGATGATCCCCGGCGGCGGCGCCCCTATGGAACCGGGCTCTATGGACCGTGGCACGACATGACCATGATGGTCGAAGGCGATGCGGCGGCGGCGTTGGCGGCGCTGGGGCGTGATCGTTGGCGGGTCGCGGGGGGAAGGCCGCTACCCACCTGCCGACCGCAGGTGGAAAGCGCCTGGCCGCAGTCGCTCAAGGCCGAGTTCCGCGATGTCGAGATCGGCATCGCCCGGACCCGCGCGGCCTATCGCGGTGCGCCCGAAGTGCGCGAGATCGAGAACCTGTTCGTCGAACATATCCGCCGCGCCAACCGCTTCATCTATGCCGAGAGCCAGTATTTCGCCTCGCGCGTGATTGCCGAGGCGATCGCCGAACGGCTGGCCCGGCCCGATCCGCCCGAAATCGTGCTGATCAATCCGCAGAGCGCCGAGGGCTGGCTTGAACAGGCGGCGATGGACGGGGCGCGGGTGCGGCTGTGCCACTCGATCCATGCGCGCGACAGCCAGGGCCGGTTTCGCATCTTCGTGCCGTTCAATGCCGGCGGAACCGCGATCTACGTCCATTCCAAGATGATGATCGTCGATGACGAGGTCGTCCGCATCGGCTCGGCCAACATGAACAACCGCTCGCTCGGCCTCGACAGCGAATGTGATCTGTTCATCGACGCCGCGCGGTCGGGCAATGGCCATGCGCGCGAGGCGATCCGCAACCTGCGTGTCCGCCTGCTGGCCGAGCACACCGGAATGGACCCGGCCGAGGTCGCGGCCGCGCTCGACCGCGATGCTTCGATGATCGCTTTAATTGAGCGTGCCTCGAACGAAGGCAAGCACCTTGAACCTTTTGTCTTGCGCGAACTGACCGATACGGAGAAGGCGGTGGCGGACAATGCGCTGCTCGATCCCGAGCGGCCCGAGGAAATGTTCGAACCGATCTCCAGGCGCCGCGGGCTGTTTCGCCGCGGCGGCTGGTTGCGTCGGCCAGGCCGGGGAGATGACTGGAAATGAGCTGCGACAAGCACGGTGCTGACGAAGGCCCGATGGACAAGATCCCCGTTCCCGACGAGGTACAGGATGCGATTCGCACCCTGATCCGCTGGTCGGGGGACAACCCCGAGCGTGAGGGGCTGGTCGACACCCCGGCGCGGGTGGCACGGGCGTGGAAGGAATATTGCCAGGGCTATGGCGACGATCCGGCGCATCACCTCGCCCGCCAGTTCGAGGAGGTGGGCGGCTACAACGAGCTGATCCTGCTCAAGGATATCCCCTTCCAGTCGCATTGCGAACACCACATGGCGCCGATCACCGGCCGGGCCGCTATCGCCTATATGCCGCGCGATCGCGTGGTCGGCATCTCCAAGCTTGCGCGCGTGCTGCACGGCTTCGCCCAGCGCCTGCAGATCCAGGAACGCCTGACCGCCGAAGTCGCACAGTGCATCTGGGACAATCTTCACCCCGAGGGCGTCGCCGTGGTGATCGAGGCGCAGCACGGCTGCATGACCGGGCGCGGAGTGAAGACCCCGGGCGTCAACAT
>JAFEEP010000295.1 GCA_018241045.1 Pseudomonadota bacterium
CATGACCGACGAATACGACATCGGCCTCTACATGAAACGCGACCGCGTGCTGGCCGAGTTCATGGGCGACCTCTATTTCCACGCTGAACGGGTTGCACAGCTCAGCGGATATTGAGGCGCAGACGGCGTGTGCGCTTCGACAAGCTCAGCATGAGCGGGTCTTGGTTTTGTAATTGCAAATAGCCCGCTCAGCCTGAGCCTGTCGAAGGCCACGCGATGCGGTCGATCCAGGAGGATTTCATGGCATTCGATTTTCCCAAGCTCTTCAGCCTTGAAGGCAAGATCGCCCTCATCACCGGAGGCAGCCGCGGCATTGGCAAGATGCTCTTGGAAGGCTTCCTCGCCGCAGGGTGCGAGAAGGTCTACATCACCGCCCGCAAGCGTGAGCAACTGGCCGAGACCGAGGCCGAGTTCAGCGCGGCTTATCCCGGCAAGGTGATCGGTCTGGCGGGCGATCTCAGCCAGCGTGACGATCTGGCCGCACTGGTCAAGGAACTGAACGCGCGCGAGAGCCGGCTCGACATTCTCGTCAACAATGCCGGTGCGGCCTGGGGGGCGGAGTTCGGCCAGTTCCCCGAAGCGGGCTGGGACAAGGTGATGGACCTCAACGTCAAGAGCCTGTTCTTCCTGACCCAGGCGCTGTTCCCCCTGCTCAAGGCCGCGGGCAAGTTCGATCGCCCGGCCAAGGTGATCAACATCGCCTCGATCGACGGGCTGCGCCCCAATCCGTGGGAAACCTATTCCTATCAGGCGAGCAAGGCGGCGGTAGTCCACCTGACCAAGCGGCTCGCCGCGCGGCTGATCAAGGACAACGTGGTCTGCACCGCGATCGCGCCGGGGGCCTATCCCAGCGAGATGAACAAGGCGGCGGCGAAGAACCCCGAAGGTTCGGCGCGCGGCATCCCCTACAAGCGGGTCGGCGTGGCCGAGGATATTGCCGGTGGCGCGATCTATCTGGCCAGCCGGGCGGGGGATTATGTCGTGGGCACGACGATTCCGATTGACGGCGGGATCGTAAACGCGTGGATTCCCGAAGAATTCAACGATCCGTCAGGACACTGAACCATGAAGCACAGCCTGCGCACCCTCGCTTCGAACATCTACTTTGGCGAGGGGCCGCGCTGGCGGCACGGACGGCTGTGGTTTTCTGACTTCTACTCGCACCGAATCTGCTCGGTCGATCTGGCGGGTGACCTGCGCACCGAGCTGGAGGTGGAGGGCCGCCCATCCGGTCTTGGCTGGATGCCCGATGGTTCGCTGCTGGTGGTGCGGATGGAACTGCGTCAGGTCTGGCGGCGCTGGCCCGACGGGCGGTTCGAAATGCACGCCGATCTGGCGGACCATTCGATCTACCTGTGCAACGACATGGTGGTTGATGGACAGGGCCGCGCCTATGTCGGCAACTTCGGTTTCGATCTCGACGCCGAAATCCGCACGCGCGGTGCCGAAAGCGTGCTGGCCGATCACCCGACCGCCGTGCTGGCGCTGGTTCAGCCGGATGGCCGGGTCAGCGATGCCGCACCGGGCGAGCGTTTCAGTTTTCCCAACGGCATGGTGATCACACCCGATGGCCAGACTTTGGTGATCGGCGAGACGCTGGGCGCGCGGCTGACCGCGTTCGACATCGGCGCTGACGGCACTCTTGCGAACCGCCGCGAGTGGGCCCCGACCTGGCCGCGCGTGCCCGACGGGATCTGCCTCGATGCCGAAGGCGCGGTGTGGATCGCCAACCCCCTCGCCCCCGAATGCGCCCTGATCGCGCCGGGCGGCGAAGTGCGCGACGTGGTGGGGACGGACGGGCTGAACTGCTTTGCGTGCATGCTCGGCGGCCCGACCGGGCGGCACCTGTTCATGCTCGTCGCGACGAGTTCGGATGCGGGAGAGGCAGAGAAGGCGCCCAAGGGCAAGGTGCTGGTGACCGAGGTCAAGGTGCCGGGTGCGGGGTGGCCTTGATTGGGCGCTGCCCGCGCAGTTTCTTGCCAAACAAGCCAAAACCCCGCTCAGGCTGATAGGGAGGTGGGGATGGGCGGCTAAGGAACTGCGGATAACTGACGACACGTCGATATTTGAAGCTGAAAGGATCGCATTTGGAAATCCACATCGCCGCAGATGGATATTGCGGGCGATCAATTCAAACCAAGTGTGTCGAAAGCACGCGTAAGCTCACATCCGTCACAATGGCGATCGTTCGTTGATCGTTCGTGATGGGGAAAGTTTCCATTTTCGCGGCCGCTAGGTCAACGCATCAAGAGTGACGCGGTCGGCCAGAAAGTTGGGGTGAGTGGAGATTCAACTACCCCAAACCCGTCACCCCGGGCTTGACCCGGGGTCCAGCTTCCGTTGTTCTTGCGCGATGGATCGGAACCGAAAGGGCGGCTGGGTTTACATGATGGCCAATCGCTATCGTAGAACCCTCTATATCGGCGTAACCTCAGACCTTGCCGCACGGATTTGGCAGCATCGTCAGGGAACTGGCTCAGATTTTTGCGCGCGGCACAGGTTGCACCGGCTTGTCTGGGCCGATGCGAGCAATTCCATTGAGGACTGCATCGCTCACGAAAAGCGGTTGAAGCGGTGGCGGCGGGAATGGAAGTTCGACCTGATCGAACGCGCCAATCCGGAATGGTCCGATCTCTATGACCATCTCACGTGACGAGGCATCGCACGAAAAGAGGCAGCTGGACCCCGGGTCAAGCCCGGGGTGACGGTCAGTTTTTTGCTGCAATCTTGTCGTATCCAAACAGTCCGCTTTCGGCATCCTATGGGCAACCCCCCCTCAATCCTTCATCAGCCCCCGCACGAACCCGATCAGCCCCGTCTGCCGCGCGCGCTTCATGCGTTCGGCGTGGAGCACTTCCTTCACCTTGGCGAAGCATTCATCGATATCGTCGTTGACCACGACATAATCGTACCCATCCCAGTGGCTGATCTCAGCCCGCGCCCGCTCCATCCGCGCGGTGATCACCTCGGCGCTGTCGGTGCCGCGCCCGGTCAGGCGGCGGCGCAGCTCGTCTATGCTGGGAGGGAGCAGGAATACGCGGACCACGTCGGTTTCCAGCTTCTGGTACAGCTGCTGGGTGCCCTGCCAGTCGATGTCGAACAGGAAGTCCTGCCCCTCGCGCAGGCCGGCCTTCACCTGGGCCTTGGGTGTGCCATAGGAATGACCGAAGACGTGCGCCCATTCGAGGAAGTGTTCCTCCTCGACCATGTGGTCAAACGTGGGCTGGTCGACGAAGATGTAGTCCTTGCCGTCAACCTCTCCGGGCCGCATGGGGCGAGTGGTGACCGAGACGGACAGGCACAGCTCGTCGTCGGCGTCCAGCAGCAGCCGGCTGATCGTGGTCTTGCCCGTGCCCGAGGGCGAGGACAGGATGAACATCAGGCCGCGGCGGTGCAGGGTATCGGGGGTGTGCATGGGCCTCAATCGCGCAAGCGCGCGCGCTGATCAAGCATCGGCACTTTCGAACCCGCCCTTTTCGGCCTGCTTGTCCACCGCCGCCTTGCCCTTGCGCCGGGCCTTGGCCTTGTCCTGGCGGCGATCGTAGAGCGTCTTGGCGAGCAGGCCGCCGCCCACCACCAGCGCGCCCGGAACCGAGCGGGTGGCGATCCGCACCAGCGCCGTGCTGACCAGCGTTTGCGACATCGTCCGCCCGTTGACGATCGCCTTGGCCTTGCCCGGCGCATATTTGGTGCTGAGCAGGCTGCGCTCGACCAGATGGCGCAGCAGCCGCGTGCCGCCGCGCAGCGCCAGATCGGCGAGGACCAGGTTGGTCATCGGATTGGGGCTGGGCTGGGGTGCCTTGTCGACCAGGTCGGCGGCCTTGGCCTTGGCCTTGCGGGCGATCCGCCGGGGGGTCTTGGGCTCCGCCACGGCGCGGCCTATTTCTTGCGCCCGAAATCGACCGATACGACATTCGATCCATCGTCGCTGCCGGTCGGTGGGTCGGTATCGGGCGAATCGTTTTCCGCATCGTCGTGCGGCTCCGGCCCGTCCGGCGCGCCGACCGCCTGGAATTGCAGCCCGAAGTCGACCGCTGGATCGACGAAGGCGGTGATCGCCGAGAACGGCACCACCAGCTTGGCCGGAATCTGATTGAACGTCAGCCCGACCGAGAACAGGTCCGGCTCAACCGAAAGGTCCCAGAACTTGTTCTGCAGGACGATGGTCATCTCGTCGGGGAAGCGTTCCTTGAGGTGCGGCGGGATCGAAACCCCCTGCGCCCCGGTCTTGAAGGTGATGTAGAAGTGATGCTCGCCCGGCAGGGTGCCGCCCGACGCCTCGACCTGCCCCAATACCCGACCGACCACGGCGCGCAGCGCTTCCTGCACGATTTCGTCGTAGGGGATCAGGCTGTCAGGCGTATCGTCACTCATGGCTTCCAAGTGGCTTCGCCCGTCCGCGTGGTCAAGGGGCAAAG
>JAFEEP010000296.1 GCA_018241045.1 Pseudomonadota bacterium
CGCCGCCATCCGCGCCGCCGCCGCGCAGATTGGCAGCCATGGCGAGAAGCAGACCTTTCTCAAGGTCATCTACGAAAACTTCTACAAGGTCTACAACACCAAGGCCGCCGACCGCCTGGGCGTCGTCTACACGCCCGGCGAAATCGTGCGCTTCATGATCGACGGCGCCGACTGGCTGTGTGAAAAGCACTTCGGCAAGAACTTGATCGACCAGGATGTGGACATTCTCGACCCGGCCACGGGCACGGGCACCTACATCTGCGAGCTGCTGGAGCACTTCCGCGGCCAGCCCAAGAAGCTGGCGCGCAAGTACGCGCATGAATTGCACGCCAACGAGGTTGCCATCCTGCCGTACTACGTGGCCAACCTGAACATCGAGGCCACGCACGCCGCGATCACTGGCGACTACGCCGAGTTTTCCAACCTGTGCTTCGTGGACACGCTGGACAACGTGGGCCTGCACACCGCCGCGCGCGGCGCCACGGCCGAACTATTCGCCGGTGTCAGTGAGGAAAATGTCGAGCGCATCCGGCGCCAGAACAGCCGGCGCATCAGCGTCGTCATCGGCAACCCGCCGTACAACGCCAATCAGCAAAGCGAGAACGACGACAACAAGAACCGCGAATACCCGGCGATCGACGCTCGTATCAAACAGACCTACATCGCCGAGAGCACCGCGCAGAAGACCAAGCTGTACGACATGTACGCGCGGTTCTTTCGCTGGGCCAGCGACCGGCTCGACGAGAACGGCATCCTCGCCTTTGTCACGAACCGCAGCTTCATCGAGAGCCGAACTTTCGACGGTTTTCGCAAAACCGTGGCCAGCGAGTTTGCCGACATCTACGTGATGGACCTGGGCGGCGACGTGCGTGCCAACCCAAAACTGAGCGGTACCCGGCACAACGTCTTCGGCATCCAGACCGGCGTGGCGATCAGCTTCATGATCAAACGCGCGCAGTCCACTAAGGACAAACGGCGCGCCCGCGTGTATTACCTGCGCCGCCCGGAAATGGAAACCGCCGAGGAAAAATTGGCCTTTCTTGCCAGTCAGCCCATGCGCAGCCTGCATTTCGACGAGGTCTCGCCTGACAAGGCGGGCAACTGGGTCAACCTGACGAACAACGATTTCGACACGCTGATCCCGTTGGCGAGCAAGGAAACCAAGGCGGCGAGGACGGGTGCGAGGGAGCGGGCGATTTTCAAGCTGTACACCCTGGGTACCTCGACCAACAGGGACGAGTGGGTCTACGCGGAAGGCAAGGACGCCGCCTTGGCCAAGGTCCGCTGGCTCATGCATCGATACGAAGCCAACCTTTCCGATCCATCGAGTTTTGATACCGCCATCAAATGGTCCGAAACCCTGAAACGCAACCTTCGTGCCGGCAAGCTGGAACCCATCGAGGAGCAGGCGCTTCGCTTGACGGGGTACCGCCCCTTCACCAACCGTTGGCTGTACGCATCCAACCTGTTGGTGGATCGCCCCGGCAACATGGCGCTTATCCCGTTGCATGAGCCTTCCATCTGCCTGTCACACGGCAAGCAATTGCAGGTGCTCGGCACAGGCTGCCCATTTGATCTGCATTTTTTGGGCGATACGGTGGGATTTCCCTTTCATCGTTTGGCCGACAACACCCACTACGTGGACAACATCACCGACTGGGCGCTCAAACAATTCACCGCCCACTACAAGAGCGCAGAGCCCTCACCCCAGCCCTCTCCCAGCGGGAGAGGGAGCAAAACCGGCGCGCGCAAGATCAACAAGGAAGCGATCTTCCACTACTGCTACGCGGTACTGCACGATCCGCTGTACCGCGAGAAGTACGCGCAGAACCTCAAGCGCGAATTCCCACGCATTCCTTTTTATGCCGACTTCTGGCGCTGGGCCGACTGGGGCGAGCGGCTGATGCAACTGCACATCGGCTACGAATCGGTGGAGCCCCTGGCACTGACGCGCCATGACGAGCCCGACGTGAAAGCGCGCGCCGCAGGCATGCCACCCAAGGCGCTGCTCAAGTCCGATTCGGCGGCGGGCAGCATCTTGCTGGACAGCGAAACCACGTTGCGCGGTGTGCCGCCCGAGGCCTGGATCTACAAGCTGGGCAACCGCTCAGCCATCGACTGGGTGCTCGATCAGCACAAGGAGAAAAAGCCCAAGGACCCGACCATCCGAGAGCGCTTCGACACCTACCGCTTTGCCGACCACAAGGAAAAGGTGATCGATCTGCTGGCACGCGTTGCCACGGTGAGCGTGGAAACGATGCGGATCGTGCAGGCGATGCAGGATGCCGTGCGCTGAACGGGCCTGGAGCCTTGCGTAGGTACCGTGTGAGCTTTCAGCCCGCCCTGTGCCCGCGCAGCGCCTGCGCCACCTCATGCACCAGCGCCGGGCCCTTGTAGATCAGGCCGGTGTAGATCTGCACCGCATCGGCGCCGGCCTCGATCTTGGCGATGGCATCCTGGCCGCTCAGGATGCCGCCCACGCCGATGATGGGAAAGTCCTTGCCCAGCGCCGCGCGCAGCTGGCGGATCACGCGGTTGCTGGCCTCGCGCACCGGCGCGCCCGACAAACCTCCCGCCTCGCCCGCGTGCGGCAGGCCCTGCACCGCATCGCGCGCCAGCGTGGTGTTGGTGGCGATCACGCCTTCGATGGCGTGCTGGCGCAGCGCGTCGGCAATGGCCTGCACCTGCGATTCATCCAGGTC
>JAFEEP010000297.1 GCA_018241045.1 Pseudomonadota bacterium
CGAGGCGGAAATAGATCCGGTCAGGCGCACGCATATCGAAGGCCAGTGCCTTGCCGCCGAGCAGGCGGTTGACCCCGTCGAGCCGGGCGAAGGTCATCAACGCCTTGGCCGATGATTGTTCGCCTTCGGGCAGGGCCAGGACCTGTCCGGTCTTGAAAGTCAGGTTCCAGCGCCGGTTGCCGACCCATTCGGCCTCGGCCACCTGGGGCTTCATCGCCGGAGCAGCGGCGAGCAGGGCGTTGAGCGCTTCGATCTGCTGACCCGCGCCGGGTCCGGCGATCACCAGCTTGCCCTTGGCGCGCTGTTCGGAAACCGCCTGCAATTCATGCCCGCCCGCGTCGATCAGCACCAGACGATCCGGCTTGCGCAAGACCGCCACCGGCTTCCGCTCGACGATGTCGATCGCCAGCGTATCGGGGAGCTGGCGCGAAACGCGCGCGTCCTCCACCCACGACAGCCCCAGCAAGCGTTCGCGCAGGGCGTCGATATCCACCATCGGCATCGCGCGGTGATTGTCCGCCAGCGCGAGTTGATAGACCTTTAACTCGTTGAGATTCTTCGTTCCCGTCACGTTGACGCGGCGCACTTCGAACCCGGCGTCGTGGCTGATCGCGGCAAGCTGCTGCTGCGCCATCGCCGGTATCCCGGCGAAGCTTGCCACCATCCACGCCAGCACCACGGCCAGGCCAAGAATCGCGGCGAGGAAGATGCGGTGGAGCTGGGCCTCACTGAACGGCAGCCAGCTCATCGCCGCATCCATTGCCGAACCGGTGCGCGCCCGCGCTGCCTTGACCTGGCGCGCCTTGCCCTGCGCGGCGGCGGCCTTGCGGGCGCTCTTGCCCCCGCGCCTGATTTTCTGGCTCATGCCGCCCCCCGCCTTGCTGCGAGAGCATCGGCAACGATCAGTTCGACCAGCTCGCCATAGGAAATGCCAAGGTGCCGCGCCTGTTCGGGAACCAGGCTGAGCGGGGTCATCCCCGGCTGGGTATTGGTTTCGAGCACGAACAAGCCTTCAACCCCGCGCTCGTCGTCCCAGCGGAAATCTGTGCGGCTGCACCCCTTGCAGCCGAGCAGCCGGTGGCAGCGCAGGGCCAGGTCGAGGCAGGCCTGGGTGATCTCGTCCGGGATTTCGGCCGGGCAGACGTGCTGCGTCATGCCCTCCGTATATTTGGCGTCGAAATCGTAGAAGCCCGACTTGGGCTTGAGTTCGGTAACCATCAGCGCCTTGTCGCCCAGCACTGCCGTGGTCAGTTCGCGCCCGCGGATATAGGGTTCGGCAAGCAGGCGGTCGAACTCCTGCCACGGCCCCTTGGCGTCGCGGCTGATCGGATTGCCATAATTGCCTTCACTGGTGACGATCGCGACGCCGACCGAGGAGCCTTCGTTGACCGGCTTCAGCACATAAGGCCGTTCAAGCGGATCGCGTTCGTGAATCTCGCTCGTCTCGACGATCCGTCCGCCGGGCATCGGCACGCCATGCGGGACCAGCGCCTGCTTGGTCAGTTCCTTGTCGATCGCGATGACCGAGGTGACCATGCCCGAATGGGTATAGGTCAGCCCCATCAGGTCCATCATGCCCTGGACCGTGCCGTCCTCGCCCGGCGTGCCGTGAAGCGCGTTGAACACCACGTCGGGCGCCGCTTCGGCAAGACGCTGGGCAACGTCGCGGCCCATGTCGATCCGGCTGACCTTGTGGCCGCGCTCCTCCAGCGCCGTGGCTACGCCCTCCCCGCTCATCAGCGAAACTGGTCGTTCGTTGGACCAGCCGCCCATCAGGACCGCGACATGGAGTTTGGGGAGAGTCACTTTGCCTTGCCTACTCGCTGTATTTCCCACTCAAGCTCGATGCCCGAGTTTTCCTTGACCCGCCGACGCACTTCCTCGCCCAGGTTCTCGATGTCGGCGCTGGTCGCCTCGCCAAGGTTGAGGAGGAAATTGCAGTGCTTTTCGCTGACCTGTGCCCCGCCCACGGTGAGCCCGCGGCAACCAGCCTGATCGACCAGTTGCCAGGCCTTGTGCCCTTTGGGGTTCTTGAAGGTGGAACCGCCGGTCTTGGAACGGAGCGGCTGCGAGGCCTCGCGGCTCGCGGAAATGCGATCCATCTCGGCCTGGATTGTCGCAGGATCGCCGGGGCGTCCCTTGAACCGCGCGCCCACCACGATCGCGCCATCGGGCAGCTCGGAATGCCGGTAGGTGTATTGCAGGTCCGCGACCGGCAGGACGCGCAGCGAACCGTCACGCAGCACCACATCGCAATCGATCAGCACGTCCTTCACCTCGCCGCCATAGGCGCCGCCGTTCATCCGTACAAAGCCGCCAACCGTGCCGGGGATCGAACGGAGGAATTCGAGGCCCGCGACGCCATTGTCCCGCGCGGTCGAGGAAACGAGAATGCCCGAGGCCCCCGCCCCGCAATCCAGCGTCAGGTCGGCGCTTTTCGTCACCTTGGCGAAGGCCTTGCCCAGCCGCACCACCACGCCCTGCACGCCGCCATCACGGACGATCATGTTCGAGCCCAGACCAAGGGCCATCACCGGAACCGCCGGATCAAGATCGCGCAGGAAGGCTTGCAGATCGGCAAGGTCTTTCGGTTCGAACAGCCATTCGGCAGTGCCGCCGGACTTGAACCAGACCAGCGGGGCAAGCGGGGCGTTCGGGGTGAGCTTTCCGTGGGGCTTGGGCAGCGCGTGGGCTTCGACGGGCTCAGCCTGAGCGGCTTTGGGAGCGGTGCCCAAGCCTGCTCGCGCTGAGCCTGCCGAAGCGCGCGCGCCAAGATCAGCCCCGCTCACGCCGCCCTCCGCGCCTTGATCGCATCGGCAAGTCCGGCCGCCCATTTGGTGATGTCACCCGCCCCCAGGCAGACGACCATGTCGCCGGGGTGCGCCACCTCGGCCAGCGTTTCGGCCAGCGCGTCCGCCCCGGCAATCGCCTGGGCCGAACGATGCCCGCGGGCCTTCATGC
This sequence comes from Pseudomonadota bacterium, assembly GCA_018241045.1. Taxonomy (GTDB): domain Bacteria; phylum Pseudomonadota; class Alphaproteobacteria; order Sphingomonadales; family Sphingomonadaceae; genus Novosphingobium. The sequence goes on from JAFEEP010000297.1 coordinate 2,962, forward strand.
CCTTGACCATCGCCTCGCTGTCGACGCCCTCGATCGGGGTCTCCCCCGCAGGATAGACGGGCGCGGCGTAGACAAGATCGGCGTCGTTGAAGGCGGCGGAAAAGTCATCCATGTGATCGCGAAGCCGAGTGAAGCGGTGCGGCTGGACCACGGCGATCACCCGCCCCGTCCCCACCCCTTCGCGCGCGGCGGCAAGCACGGCGCGGATCTCGACCGGGTGATGACCATAGTCGTCGATCACCGTCACGCCATCGACTTCCCCGACCTTGGTGAAGCGGCGCTTGACGCCGGTGAACTTGGCAAAGCCGGTGCGGATCAGATCATCCGACACGCCCATTTCCACCGCAACCGCCACGGCGGCGAGCGCGTTCTGGACGTTGTGGCGCCCGGGCATGGGCAGGTCGATCCCCTCGATTCGACGGAACGAGCCGTCGCGTTCGCGGATCGCAACGTCGAAGCGGTTGCCGCCCGGATAAGGGGTGACGTTCTCGCCCCGCACGTCGGCCTGGGCGGAAAAGCCGTAGGTCACCACGCGGCGGTCGCGGATCTTGGGAATGATCGCCTGAACCTCGGCATGGTCGATGCACAGCACTGCGCAGCCATAGAAGGGGACGTTCTCGATGAATTCTACGAAGGCGTCCTTGATCGCGTCGAAATTGCCGTAATGCTCAAGGTGTTCGGGGTCGATGTTGGTGACGATGGCGATCGTACCGTCAAGCCGCAGGAACGAGCCGTCGCTCTCGTCCGCTTCGACCACCATCCACTCGCTCTCGCCCAGCCGCGCGTTGGAGCCGTAGGAATTGATGATCCCGCCGTTGATCACGGTCGGATCGACCCCGCCCGCGTCAAGCAGCGCCGCGACGAGCGACGTCGTGGTGGTTTTTCCGTGCGTTCCGGCGACCGCCACAGTGCGCTTCAGCCGCATCAGTTCGGCGAGCATTTCGGCGCGACGTACCACCGGGATCCGGTGTTCGAGCGCGGCAGCAACCTCGGGATTGTTGCGTTTGACGGCAGTAGAGGTGACCACCACCGCCGCATCGCCCAGGTTTTCCGCAGCATGGCCGATCGCGACCTTGATTCCGCGCTTGCGCAGGCCCTCAACGACATAGCCCTCGGCAATGTCGGACCCTTGCACGGTGTAACCCAGGTTGTTCATCACCTCGGCAATGCCCGACATGCCGATCCCGCCGATCCCGACGAAGTGGATCGTGCCGATGTCGGTGGGCATCCGCCCCCCGCCGCTCTGGCGCAGGGCCTGCTTCATACATCGGCTCCGTTGCGCGTGGCCTTCGACAGGCTCAGGCTGAGCGGATTCTGGAATTGGGGCGAACACACCACCCGCTCATGCTGAGCTTGTCGAAGCACACGCGCTGCACACGGCCCAATCACGCCACCTGCTCCTGCCCCTGGACGGAAACGCTGCGCGCCACCTGGATCACGTCCATCATTGGCGCGCCGCCAAAGCTTTCAACCAGATCGGCAAGGTCGCTGGCGGCATTGGGATAGCCGCAGTTCCACGCGGCGTGAGCCGCCGTCGCCAGAGTTGCCGGGTTCATCGCGATCGCCTGAATCTGCTTGGCAAGTTCCACCGGTGTGAACTTGTCCTGCCGGATCATCCGCGCGCCGCCCGCAGCGCAGACTTCCGCCGTGTTGTAGGCCTGGTGATCGTCCGTCGCGATCGGCAACGGGACGAGAATCGCCGGGCGGCCAACGTCGGTCAGTTCGGCGATGGTCGAGGCTCCGGCGCGGCCAATGAACAGGTGTGCGTCGGCAAGGCGGCTGGCCATGTCCTCGAAATAGGTGCCAAGTTCAGCGGGAATGTCGTGGCTGGCATAGCGCGCGCGGACCACTTCGATATCCTCGGGGCGGCATTGCTGGGTGACCTGGAGGCGGTTGCGCAGCGCGGGCGGCAGCATGGCGAGACCATCCGGCACGACCTGCGACAGCACACCCGCGCCCTGGCTTCCCCCGGTGACCAGTACGCGCAGCAGCCCATCCTCGGTGAACGGCGGAAAAGGTCGATCGCGTAGCGCCAGCACCTCTGCCCGAACGGGATTGCCGACGAGATGGACCTTGTGCTGGTACTTGGGCGCCAGTCGCTGCACATCGCGGTACGAGGTGGCGATCGCATCGACCCGGCTGGCAAGGAAGCGGTTGACCCGGCCCAGTACCGCGTTCTGTTCGTGAATCACGCTGGGCACCCGGGCTGAAGTCGCGGCCCACAGCGCGGGCAGAGCCGGATAACCGCCGAAGCCGATCACCGCCGAAGGACCGAAGCTTTCAAACAGGCGCAGGGCCATGCGCCGCCCCTCGAGGATCGCCGAAATCCCCTTGGGCCAGTGGAGCGGATTCTTGCCGATCCGCCCCGCGGGCAGGACGTGGCTTACCAGCGAGGCCGGGCGGCCCGGCAGCTTCGCTCCGCGATCGTCGGTGATCAGGGCAACGTGATGCCCGCGCCGCTCTAGCTCGACGGCCAGGGCGAAGGCCGGAATCAGGTGTCCGCCGGTTCCTCCGGCGGCGAGGACATAGTGCCTGCTGACACCGCTCATTTGCGCACTCCAACCTGGCGAAGACTGAACCCTTCGCGCTTCAGGAAGGGATTACGCCGGGTTATCGCAATGAGGAAGCCCACGCCTAGGCACAAGGCGATCGTTGACGAGCCGCCATAGGAAATCAGCGGCAGGGTCATGCCCTTGGACGGAAACAGTTGCAGATTGACGAGGATGTTGATGAATGCCTGCCCGCCGAGCTGGGCGGTAAGACCAGCGGCGGCAAGGGTGGTGAACAGGTCCTCCTCGTCAAGCAGGCGCAGCATGACCCGCAGCACCAGCGCGAGATAGAGTGCGACGACGAGGGCGCAGACGAGCAGGCCGAACTCTTCGCCGATCACCGAAAAGATGTAGTCGGTGTGCGCCTCGGGCAGGCCAAGCTTCCGCGTGCCGAGCCACAACCCGCTGCCAGTCCATCCGCCGGCCAGCAGCGTCTTCTGGGCAAGGTCGACCTGATCGAAAGCCGTTCCGCCGCCAAGGAAAGCGTCGATGCGATGGCGGCCGTTTTCATAGAACATGTAGGCCAGCACGACCGCGACCATGCCGCCGCCCAGCGCCATCATGATCCGCTTTACCGGGATGCCGCACATCAGCACCATCACGAACCACACCCCGGCGAACAGAACGGTCGATCCGAAGTCGGGCTGAAGCATCAGGAACATCCCGATTACCGCCATGATCGCCGTGGAAATTGCGATAACCGGGATCCGGGGATCGCGCGCGCGCCAGCTGAGGATCCAGGCGACCCCGATCGCGAAGCTGGGCTTGAGAAATTCCGATGGCTGCAGCGAAATGCCCAGGTTGATCCAGCGCCGCGCCCCGTTGACCGAGGAACCGATCACCGGAACCAGCATCAGCGCAACCAGCATCGCCGCGCCGAGCAGGATTCCCGCTTGCCGCGCCCGTTCGCGCGGGAGCATCGAGGCGCCGAACATCGCCATGAGGCCCAGCACCTGCCAGCGCAGGTGGATGTAGAAGAAGTGCAGGTCATCAAGCCGGACCTTGGCGGTCGACAGCCGCCGTGCCGAGGCGGGCGAGGCGGCTGCCACGGCCACCGCACCGACCGTCATCAGCGCGAGGACCAGGAACAGCAGCACCCGGTCTATCTCGCGCCACCAGATCGCGAACTCGCTGCGGCGGTTGCGGCTATGGCGTACGGCCAGCGCCGCCTCGGGTGCAATGCGACCGGCGCTGGGAACGAAGGGCGGGTTCGACGCCATCAGCTTGTTTCTCCGGGGCGGCAGACGGCGGCGAGCGCCGCGCGATCATCCTCGATCAGTGCGTGGACGATCTGGCGGAAGGCATCGCCGCGCGCCTCGTAATCGCGGAACTGGTCGAAGCTGGCGCAGGCGGGAGAGAGCAGCACGACATCGCCCGGGCGCGCGGCGGCGCGGGCCTGCTGGATCGCGTCGCACATCATCTCGCTGCGGGAAACCGCCATGTAGGGGGAGAGCAGATCGGCATACATCGGCCCGGCATCGCCGATGGTATAGGCGGCGGCGACGTTGCCGAACCACGGGGCGCATTCGTCGAGCCGGTCGCCCTTGGGCAGTCCGCCGACAATCCAGTGGATGCGGCGATCGGGATGGGGCGGAAAGGCGGCGAGCGCCGGTGCGGTAGAAGCCGGGTTGGTCGCCTTGCTGTCGTTGATGTACATCACCCCGCCCGCCTCGGCGACGCGTTCCATCCGGTGCGGCAGGCCGCGAAAGCTGGCCAGCGCCGGGCGCCACTGCCCTTCGCTGAGGCCCAGCGCCTCGGCAATGGCCACGGCAGCGGCGGCATTCTGCAGGTTGTGGGGCCCCTGCAGCGAGGGCCAGCCCGGCTGGAGCCCGATGAGGTCCTTGCCATCGACAGTCCGCACCTTGTCACGCCCACGCAGCTGCGCCTCGCGCTGGGCGATCGCCAGGGTCTTGGCATCGCCGCTGCCGAACACCGCGATCTGGTCGGGCCGCTGCATCGCGAACAGCCGGGCTTTGGACGCGGCGTAGCCGGAAAATCCGTCGTAGCGATCGAGGTGATCGGGGGTGAGGTTGAGCAGCACCGCAACCTCGGCCTCGAGGCTGTGGGTCAGGTCGATCTGGTAGCTTGACAGTTCAAGCACATAGATCCCCCCCGGCCCCAACGGGTTCTGACCAAGCACCGGCAAACCGATGTTGCCTCCCATTCGCACCGGCAGCGCGGCGGATTGCAGGACGTGGTGAACCAGCGCAGTGGTGGTCGACTTGCCGTTGGTTCCGGTGATCGCGACTACGCGGTGCGCGGGCAGGTTGGGCCGGGCCAGGGCGAACAGTTCGATATCGCCGATCACCGGCACCCCGAAGCGCGCGGCATGGGCGGCGATCGGGTGCGAATTGAGCGGGACCCCGGGCGAGACGACCACCCCGGCATAACCGGTGAGGTCGATCACCGCCGGATCGGCCAGATCGGCTCGACCTTCCAGCAACCGACGCGGTTCCTCGCGCGTGTCCCAGGCGGTGACCTGCGCGCCGCTGGCAAGCAGGCTCTCCGCCGCGGTCATTCCCGACCGGGCGAGTCCAAGGACCGCGTAGCGTTTGCCGGAAAAGACGGGCGAGGTGATCATCTGAGCTTGAGGGTCGACAATCCGATCAGGGCGAGAACGATAGAGACGATCCAGAAGCGGATCACCACGGTCGATTCCTTCCACCCGAGCTGTTCGAAGTGGTGGTGGATGGGGGCCATGCGGAATACCCGCCTGCCGGTGCGCTTGTACCAGAACACCTGGACGATCACCGAGACGGCTTCGAGAACGAACAGTCCGCCGACGATGGCCAGCACGATCTCGTGATGCGCGGCAACCGCGATCGCACCGAGCGCACCGCCCAGGGCGAGGCTCCCCGTATCGCCCATGAACACCGCCGCGGGCGGCGCGTTGAACCACAGGAAGGCCAGGCCTGCGCCCATGATCCCGGCACACAGGATCGCCAGTTCGCCAGCACCCGGAACGTGAGGAATGCCAAGGTAGTGGGCGTAGTCGGCACGCCCGGCCAGGTAAGCGATGATCGCGAAGGCACCGGCCGCGATGATCACCGGCATGGTGGCCAGCCCGTCAAGCCCGTCGGTCAGGTTGACGGCATTGCCGGCGCCGACCATCACCACCGCCGCGAAGACATAGTAGAACGGCCCCAGCGGAATGTAGCGGTTCGACAGGAACGGCACGTAGAGGTTGTTGTTGATCTGGCTGACGATCAGCCATGCGGCGATGCCCGCAACGGCGAACTCGGCCAGCAGGCGCAACCGGCTGGAAAGCCCGGCGGTGCTGCGCTTCTTGACCTTGTCGTAATCGTCAAGGAACCCGATCAGCCCAAATCCGGCGGTCACCGCCAGACAGGCCCACACGAACGGGTTCTTGAGGTCCATCCAGACCAGCATCGAGATGACCAGCGAAATCAGGATCATCAGCCCGCCCATCGTCGGGGTGCCGCGCTTCGCCAGGTGGCTCTGCGGCCCGTCCTCGCGGATCGGCTGGCCCTTGCCCTGACGTACGCGCAGCATATTGATGAAGCGCGGACCGATCAGCAGGCCGATGATCAGTGCGGTCATCAGCGCCGCGCCGGACCGGAAGGTCTGGTAACGGATAAGGTTCGCCAGCCCCTCGAAATGGAAATACTGCGCGATCAGGTAAAGCATGCCTGATCTAACCTTCCTGCTTGGCAAGCGCGGCGACGACGACGCCCAGACCTACCGAATTCGAACCCTTGACGAGGATGACGTCACCGCCCTCAACGCCGAACCGGGTGAGCGCGTCGAGCGCCTCCCCCGCCGTCCTGCAATGCGCGAAGGGCACTGCCTTGCCAAGCGCGGCGGACGGCGCTTTCCCCAGTTCGTCCGCAAGCGCCTGCATCTCGTCGCCGATCAGGAACAGGTGGTCGACATGGGCCGCCGTGATCGGTCCGGCCAACTCGGCGTGGAACGCGGGCCCGTGGGCGCCCAACTCCTTCATCGCCCCCAGCACCGCGATACGGCGGCGCGCCGGGGTGGTGCCAAGCTGCGCCAGTGTTGCGCGCATCGAGGCGGGATTGGCGTTGTAGCTTTCATCGATCAGCAAGGCGCTACCCGATCCGTCCCCGCCTCCGGCGGCGATGGCGTGGCGCGCGCCGCGACCCTTCAATCCTTCCATCTCGGCGAGGGCAAGGCCAGCCGCGCCAAGGTCACCCCCGGCGGCGCGGACCGCGGCCATTACCGCCAGCGAGTTCATGATCCAGTGCTCGCCCGGTGCGGCGATCGTGTAGCAGATTCGCCGGTCGCCCATATCGGCGGTGACCAGTGATCCGCCGCCCGGCGCCGAAACGGCATCGAGCAGACGGACATCGGCATGAGCAGCCCGACCGAAGGAAACGACGGCGCCCGCGTATTTTTCTGCCGCTTCCTTCAGCCGGGCGTGGTGGGGGCTGTCTGCCGGGATGATCGCGACCCCGCCGGGCTCCAGCCCCTCGAATATCTCTGCCTTCGCCTGGGCAATCGCCTCCTCGCTGCCAAGCATCTCGATGTGCGCCGGGGCGATCGTGGTGATCACCGCGACGTGCGGGCGGACCAGCGCGGTCAGCGCCCGGATCTCGCCCGCGTGGTTCATTCCCATCTCGAACACGCCAAAGCGGCTGCGCGCGGGCATCCTCGTCAGGCTGAGCGGAACGCCGACATGATTGTTGTAGCTCTTGACCGAACGGTGCGCGCGACCCCGGCTGGAGCGGTCGAGTGCGGCGAAGATCGCTTCCTTGACCCCGGTCTTGCCAACTGATCCGGTTACGCCAATGATCCGCGCATCCACCCGATTTCGCGCGACTTTTGCCATATCCTCAAGCGCACTTGAGGTATCCTCGACAAGGATATGCGGCCCGTTGACGGGGCGTTCGACGATCGCCGCCGCCGCACCCTTGGCGAAGGCCTTGTCGACGAAGACGTGGCCGTCCATCGCCTCACCCTTCAAGGCAAAGAACAGATCGCCTTCGACAATGTCGCGGCTGTCGATGTCGGTTCCCGCAACCTGAAAATCGCCCGATGGCGCGCCGCCGGTCGCCGCCGCGATTTCACCCGCGCTCCACAAGGCCAATCCCGCCGCATCGTTGGGCATGACCGGCCATTCGAGGATCCGGGTGAAGGCATTCATGCGGCACACTCCCTTGCGACCGTGACGTCGTCGAAAGGCAGGACGCGCGTGTTGGCGCCTGCCCCGATGATCTGTCCCTGTTCATGCCCCTTGCCCGCGACAAGGACGATGTCCTGCGCCCCGGCTTCGGCGATGGCCGCGGCAATCGCGGCACGCCGATCGCCCACTTCGCGCAAGGTGCCGCTCGTCCCGGCCAGCACCATCGCGCGGATCGCGGCGGGATCCTCGCCGCGCGGATTGTCATCGGTGACGATCGCCAGGTCGGCCTGCTGCGCGGCGATCCGCCCCATCTCGGGCCGCTTGCCCTGGTCACGGTCGCCGCCCGCGCCGAACACCACGATCAGCCGCCCGGCGCAATGCGGCCGCAGCGCGGCAATCGCGGCCTCTAGCGCATCGGGGGTATGGGCATAGTCGACATAGACCGGCGCGCCCGCGCGGGTGATCGCGGCGCGCTCCAACCGCCCGCGCACCGGCTGCAGGCGTGTCAGCGCATCGAAGGTCCGCGCCGCATCCCCGCCCGTCGCGATGACCAACCCCGCCGCGACCAGCGCATTGGCCGCCTGGTACGCGCCGATCAGCGGCAGCGTCAGCTTGCGCGGTGCGCCCTGCCATTCAAGCTCGATGACCTGACCAAGCTGGGTCGGGGTGCGGGCGAGAAGGCGGATCGCCTCCCCGCCCGTCTTCCCCGCCTGCGCTCCTACGGTGAACAGGCGCAGCCCCCCGCTGCGCGCCAGTTCAACGGCGCGTGACGACCAGTCATCGTCGGTCCAGATCACGGCGGTTCCATCGCGCTCGACGACTTCGTCGAACAGCCGCATCTTGGCCGAGAAATAGTCCTCCATGTCCTTATGGTAATCGAGGTGATCACGGCTGAGGTTGGTGAAGGCCCCGGCCTGCACTCGCAGCCCCTCGTTGCGATATTGCGACAGCCCGTGGCTCGACGCCTCATAGGCGACGTGGGTGACGCCCTCGCGCGCGAGGCCGTGCATATTGGCGAGGAACGTCACGATATCGGGTGTGGTCAGCCCGGTCGATACGCTCTCGTCGCTGGTCGTGACGCCCAGCGTCCCGATCGAGGCGGCGCGCTCGCC
>JAFEEP010000298.1 GCA_018241045.1 Pseudomonadota bacterium
ACCTCCGCGCAGCATGGCGCGGACGAATCGGGCATAGTCGGGCGCGGTGCCGACCAGCCCGCCGCCGCCGTTGTGATACTCGCCTCCCCCGATAAACATCGGCTGGACCGCGAGCCCGCCACCTTCGGTACGGACATGAACCTTGGCCGCGTTATCGGGCAGGGCATCGTCAAAGCCGGTCGCGGGCATGCCCAGCGGGGCGAAGACGTGTTCGGCCATATAGTCGCCCAGCCGCCTGCCGGTCACCGCCTCAACCGCGAGGCCCGCCCAGTCGATTGCCACCGAATATTCCCAGTTGTCCCCCGGATCGAACATCAGCGGCATCCGGATCGAGGCGACCGAGCCGGGCACGGGCATCCCCACCGCACCGAAGTATTGCAACACCTGCGGGTGGATGAAGAAATAGCCCAACCCGGCGGTGTGAGTCAGCAGGTGGCGCAGGGTGATCGGGCGCGACGCCGGGCGCAGCAGCGGTTTGCCTTCGGGATCGAAGCCGAGCAGCACCTGCGCGTCGGCGAGATCGGGCAGTACCTCGCCGATCGGGGCATCGAGGCTCAACCGCCCCTGTTCGACCAGTTGCATCGCCGCGACCGAGACCAGCGCCTTGGTCATCGAGGCGATCTGGAAGCGGGTGTCCTCGGCCATCGGCGCCTTGCTGTCGACGTCGATGACGCCGAGCGCCTGCGCGAACCGCACCCCGTCGCCGTCGACGATCATGCCCACGGCGCCGGGCAGGTTGGCGGAAGCGAAGGCCTGAGCAAAGGTCGAGGCAAGGGTGGTCTGGTCGTTCATATCCATTGGCTAACCGCTCGCGGCCCCTTAGGGAAGGGCCATGACCGATCGCCTCGTCATCACCCTCGCCCAGTTGAACCAGACCGTTGGCGACATCGCCGGCAACGCCGCCGCGATGCTCGCCGCGCGCGACCGGGCGCGGGGTCATGGCGCCGACCTGATCGTCTTTCCCGAAATGCAGCTCATCGGTTATCCGCCCGAGGATCTGGTGCTCAAGCCCGCGCTGATCGAGCGCGCCGCCGCCGAGCTGGAGCGCATGGCCGGGGCCACCACCGATGGCGGCCCGGCGATGCTGGTCGGGTCGGTCTTCGTGCGCGACGGCAACCTCCACAATGGCATCGCCCTGCTCGATCAGGGCAAGGTCGCGCAGGTCCGCTTCAAGCACGAATTGCCCAATTACGGCACCTTTGACGAGATGCGGCTGTTCGAACCCGGCCCACTGCCCGAACCGATCGTATTCAAGGGCGTGATGATCGGCCTGCCGATCTGCGAGGATATCTGGCACCCTGACGTCTGCCGCCACCTCGCCGATTTCGGGGCCGAGCTGCTGCTGTGCATCAACGGCAGCCCTTACGAGATCGACAAGGACACGCTGCGGATCGACGGCGTGGCCAAGCGCCGCGCGGTCGATACCGGCCTGCCGCTGGCCTACCTCAACCGCGTCGGCGGGCAGGACGAACTGGTGTTCGACGGGGCCAGTTTCGTGGTCAACGGCGATGGATCGCTCGCCGTGCAGATGACCGATTGGGAGGAGCAAGAGGTCACCACCACCTGGACCCGCACCGCCACCGGGTGGCGCTGCGACAAGGGGGTGATCGCGCCGCTCGCCGACCACCCCGAGGATATCTATTGCGCGATGGTGCTGGCGCTGCGCGACTACGTCAACCGCAACCGCTTTCCCGGCGTGGTGCTGGGCCTGTCGGGCGGGATTGATTCGGCGATCTGCGCCGCGATCGCCGCCGACGCGCTGGGACCGGAGCGGGTGTGGAGCGTGATGCTGCCCAGCCGCTTCACCAGCCAGTTGAGCCTCGACCTTGCCACCGACTGCGCGCGGATGATCGGCTGCCGCTATGATACGATTCCGATCAACCCGGCGGTCGAAGCCTTCGACGAAATGCTCTCGGGCACCTTCGCCGACGCGCAGGTCGATACGACCGAGGAGAACGTCCAGTCGCGGATCCGCGGCGTGACCCTGATGGCGCTGTCGAACAAGTTCGGGCCGATGCTGCTGACCACCGGCAACAAGAGCGAGATGAGCGTCGGCTATGCCACGATCTATGGCGACATGGCCGGCGGCTACAACCCGCTGAAGGACGCCTACAAGACCACCGTTTTCGCGATCAGCGAATGGCGCAACCGCCATCGCCCCAAGATCGGGCTTGGCCCCGATGGCCCGGTCATGCCCGAGGCGGTGATCACCCGGCCGCCATCGGCCGAACTGCGCCCCGACCAGAAGGACGAGGATTCGCTGCCGCCCTACAAGGTGCTCGACGGCATCCTGCTGGGCCTGGTCGAACACGAGGAGAGCGTCGACCAGCTTGTTGCCGAAGGGTTCGACCGCGACACCGTGGTGCGGATCGAACGCCTGCTCTACGTCGCCGAATACAAGCGCCGTCAGGCCCCACCGGGGGTCAAGCTGGGCACCCGCAACTTCGGGCGCGACCGGCGCTATCCGATCAGCAATGCCTTTCGGAGTGGGTGACAGCGCCCCCGGCACCGGCTAACCGCGGGCCATGACCGTCACCACCCGTTTCGCGCCCTCGCCCACCGGCACGCTTCACGTCGGCAATGTTCGCGCGGCGCTGCACAATTGGCTGCTCGCAAAGAAGGCCGACGGGCGCTTCCTGTTGCGGATCGACGATACCGATCGGGAGCGCAGCCGCGAGGAATATGTCGCGAGCATCAAGGCCGATCTTGCATGGCTTGGCCTGAGCTGGGACGGTGAGGAGCGGCAGTCGGACCGCTTCGCTCTTTACGAACGCGAGTTCGACAAGCTGGTCGCTTCGGGCCGGGTCTATCGCGCTTACGAAAGCGCGCAGGAGCTGGAGCTGAAGCGCAAGGTTCTGCTCGGGCGCGGACTGCCGCCGATCTATGACCGTGCTGCGCTGGCGCTGAGCGAGGCCGACCACGCGGCGAAAGCGGCGGCGGGGGAGCACCCGCACTGGCGCTTCCTGCTGGACCGCGACGCGCCGATCGAATGGATCGACGGGATTCGCGGCGCCCAGCACTTCGACCCCGCCAAGATGAGCGATCCGGTGGTCCGCCGCGCCGATGGATCGTGGCTTTATCTGCTGCCCAGCGTGATCGACGACATTGCCATGGGAATCACCGATGTCCTGCGCGGTGAGGATCACGTTTCCAACACCGCCAGCCAGATCCAGATGTTCGAGGCGCTGGGCGCCGCCCCGCCGCGCTTCGCGCATGAGGCGCTGCTGACGGGGACCGAGGGCAAGCTGTCCAAGCGACTCGGCTCGCTCGGCGTTGCCGCGCTGCGCGACGAGGGGATCGAGCCCGAGGCGCTGGTCGCCCTGCTCGCCCGGCTGGGAACCTCCGATCCGGTCGATCCCGCACTCGATGCGGTAGCCTTGGCGGAAGGCTTCAACCTCGCTCACTTCGGTCGCGCCCCGGCGCGCTTCGACGAGGCCGAGTTGCATCGGGTCAACGCGGCGGTGGTCCACCGCCTGCCCTTCGCGCGGGTGGCGCATCTGTTGCCTGCGGGGATGGACGAGGCGGCGTGGCAGGCGATCCGACCCAACCTTGAACACATCGGCGAGGCAGCAGACTGGTGGCGCGTCGTAACCGGCCCGATCGAAGGCCCCTCGTTGGAGGCCGAGGACCGCGCCTATCTGGCGCAGGCGGCAACCGCGCTGACTGACACAGGGGCCGACTGGCCCGCGCTGACCGCCGCGCTCAAAGAAACGACCGGGCGCAAGGGCAAGGCGTTGTTCCTGCCGCTGCGCCGCGCGCTGACCGGGATGGACCACGGCCCCGACATGGCCGCCCTGCTGCCGCTGATCGGCAAGGAGCAGGCGCTGGCGCGGCTCTCCGCCGCCTCAGCCTGAAGCCTTGGCCCGCGCCCACTGGATGATCGCCTGGGCGGGCATTGCCCCCGACTGGCGCGCGACCTCGCGCCCGCCCTGGAACAGGATCAGCGTGGGGATCGACTGGATGCCATAGCGCGCGGCGATCGTCGGCACTGCCTCGGTATCGAGCTTGAGCAGGCGCATCTGCGGTTCCAGTTCGCGCGCGGCCTGGGCGAAGGCCGGGGCCATGGCCTTGCACGGCCCGCACCATTCCGCCCAGAAATCGACCAGCACCGGCAGGCTGCCCTTGCCTACGTGACGATCGAACATGGTGGCATCGACCGCCAACGGTGCGCCGGTGAACAGCGGCGCCTTGCACTTGCCACAGGTCGGCCCCGAACCCAGCCGCGCCACCGGCACCCGGTTGAGCGCGCCGCAGGTGGGACAGACGACCAGCGCAGGATCGGCAAGGGCGAACATGGCGCAATCTCCTTCGGGTGAACGGAACACATCCGATCTGGGCACAACTTGACCGCGATCAAGGACCGCCATCGCCAATTAAATTAGCCTTCGCTCATATTCATGCAAGCAGGGGAATCAAACGATGAGCGGACTGATGTGGGTCCTCCACGCCATAGCCTCAGCCGTGCTGATCGGCATCGGGGTGACCATCGTGCTGGTCGCGGGACTGGCAGGCTGGAAGCCGATCGCGCTGGCCGCGGCGCTGGGCTTCGTCCTGGCGCTGCCGGTGGCGTGGCTGGTCGCCAATCGTATCCAATCCGTCTCACGCTGATCAGGGGAGATTTGCCATGCACAAGAACTGGCCCGAGATGGCGAGCGAACTCTCCGCAGCGATCAAGGAAGTCCGGCTCGGCTCGCCCGAGGTGATGAAAAGCTTTTCGGCGATGGCCGCCGCGGCAACGGCGGGCGGCGCGCTGGACGCCAAGACCAAGGAACTGCTGGCAATCGCGATCGCCGTCGCGATCCGCTGCGACGGGTGCATCGCCTTTCACGCCAAGGCGGCGGTGCAACATGGCGCAACGCGCGCGGAAATCATGGAGACGATGGGCCTTGCAATCTACATGGGCGCCGGGCCCAGCCTGATGTACGCAGCACAAGCGGTCGAAGCCTTTGACCAGTTTGCCGAAAAGGCAGCCGCCTAACGAAGTTTCACGCT
>JAFEEP010000299.1 GCA_018241045.1 Pseudomonadota bacterium
CGCAACAATTGAATCTTGACCCGGCCGCTGCTATCTCCCCGGTCGATGACGACGCGCCACGCCTTGACAAGCACTACCACCACCCGGGCTATCCCGGGGCAGGCCGCTTTCGCCTGACGCGATCGCGCGCCGCCGTCCGGGTTCGGGCGGCTGGCGTCACCTCCCGAAACCGCTGAAACCGACGCCGCCCCTTCCGGTGCGCCAAGGCTTGTGCCAAAGCGCGCCAAACCCTGGTTGAAAGTGCCTCCATGTCCGAAGTCCTCAAGATCAGCCTGCCCGACGGTTCCGTGCGCGAGATGCCCGTGGGATCGACCCCGGCGGACGTCGCCGCCGCGATCGGCCCGGGTCTCGCCAAGGCGGCGCTGGCCGCGCGGATCGACGGGGAACTGGTCGATCTCAGCCGTCCCTTCAACGGCGATGCCAGCCTGGCGCTGGTCACCGCGCGGGATGAGGCTGACGCGCTCGAACTCGCCCGGCACGACTATGCCCATGTCCTTGCCGAAGCGGTCCAGGCACTGTGGCCGGGGACGCAGATCACCTTCGGCCCGGCGACCGACGACGGGTTCTATTACGATGTGATGGCCCCTGCCACGCGCGAGCCATTCTCGATGGACGACCTGCCCGCGATCGAGGACAAGATGCGCGAGATCATTCGCGCCGACAAGCCGCTGCGCCGCGAGGTGTGGAGCCGTCAGGCGCTGATCGACAAGTGGAGCGCCGAGGGCGAGCGGTTCAAGGCCGAATGGGCCGCCGAACTGCCCGATGGCGAGGAGCTGACGGTCTATTGGTCGGGCAACGACTGGCTCGATATGTGCCGCGGGCCGCACCTGCCCTCGACCGGCAAGCTCGATCCGCAGGCGTTCAAGCTGATGCGGGTGGCGGGAGCATACTGGCGCGGCGACCAGAAGAACGCGCAACTGACGCGGATTTACGGAACCGGCTGGCTCAACAAGAAGCAGCTCGACGCCTACCTCCACCAGCTTGAGGAAGCCGCCAAGCGCGACCACCGCAAGCTGGGGCAGGAGATGGACCTGTTCCACCTCCAGGCCGAAGCGCAGGGATCGGTGTTCTGGCACCCCAAGGGCTACCTGATCTGGCGCGAGCTGGAGGCCTATATGCGCCGCCGTCTCGACCGCGCGGGCTATGTCGAGGTCAAGACCCCGCAGGTCATGGACGCGCGCCAGTGGGAGCAATCGGGCCACTGGGGCAAGTACCGCGAGAATATGTTCGTCATCCCCGATGAGGTGCCCAACGTCGAGGACGAAGGACCGGTCGTTTCGGGCGAGGCCGACTGGATGGCCTTGAAGCCGATGAACTGCCCGGCGCACATCCTGATCTTCAAGCAGGGGATCAAGAGCTACCGCGACCTGCCGCTGCGCATGGCCGAGTTCGGCTGCTGCCACCGCAATGAGGCGCACGGCGCGCTGCACGGGATCATGCGTGTGCGCCAGTTCACCCAGGACGACGCGCACATTTTCGTTCGCGCCGACCAGTTGGTCGAGGAAGTGCGCGATTTCTGCGACCTGCTCGATTCGATCTACAAGGATCTCGGCTTCCCCGACTATGCGATCAAGCTTGCCCTGCGCCCCGAAAAGCGTTTCGGCAGCGAGGAAATGTGGGATTGGGCCGAGGCGAGCCTGCGCGATGCGGTCGCCGCCACTGGCCGGGCGACCGAGGCGTTCGGGTGGGAGGAACTGCCGGGTGAAGGCGCTTTTTATGCCCCCAAACTGGAATTCCACCTGACCGACGCGATCGGGCGGACCTGGCAGTGCGGCACCTTGCAGACCGACACGGTGCTGCCCGAACGGCTCGACGCCAGCTATGTCGGCGAGGATGGCGAGCGCCATCGCCCGGTGATGCTCCACCGCGCGATCCTTGGCACCTTCGAACGCTTTATCGGGATCATGATCGAGCACTACGCGGGCAAGCTGCCGGTGTGGCTCGCCCCGGTGCAGGCCGTGGTGGCGACGATCGTTTCCGACGCCGATGCGTATGCCCAGGATGTGGCGGATCAGCTTGCCGCCGCCGGGTTGCGGGTCGAGACGGATCTCAGGAACGCGAAGATCAACTACAAGGTCCGGGACCATTCGTTGAAGAAGGTCCCGCACCTGCTGGTCGTCGGCAAGCGCGAGGCGGAGGAAGGCACCGTTGCGCTGCGCACCCTGGGGGCAGAGCATCAGAAGGTCATGCCACTGGCCGAGGCGATCGCGCTGCTGAAGACCGAGGCGACTCCGCCGGACCTGCGATGAGGGTTCGGGCTGGCACGCCTGCCGACGTCGACCGTGCGCTGGCGATCTGGCGCGCGGCTGTCGATGCGACACACGGCTTCCTGTCCGCTGCGGACCGGGCCGCGATCGAGGCCGAGGTCGCCGGTTTCCTGCCCTTGGTTCCGCTGGCGATCGTCGCCGATGACAATGACCTGGCCCAGGCCTTCATGATCCAGGACAACGACATGGTCGAGGCGCTGTTCGTCGATCCGGCGATGCACGGTAAGGGACTGGGTTCGCTGCTTCTCGCCCATGCGCGCCAGCAGGCAGGCGGGCCGCTGCGGGTCGATGCCAATCTCCAGGCCGACAATGCCCTGCCCTTCTACGAGGTGCGCGGCTTCGTCGAAACGGGGCGCAGCGACCGCGATGGCCAGGTGCGGCCTTACGCGATCGTCCACCTTCGCCAACCGTCGTGAGTGACCCGCTGCTTGTCGGCCTGACCGGCTTGCAGATCGCCATCGCACTGATCGCGGCGTTGTCCGCCGCCTTCGTGCGCGGGCTTGCCGGGTTTGGCATGGCGATCCTGCTGGTCCCGGTGCTGGGCCTGGCGATCCCTCCGCGCGAGGCGGTGGTGGTGGCGAACTGGCTGGGACTGCTGATCGGGCTGGTCGGCCTCAGGACGATCCTCGGCCAGAGCGAGCGTAGCGCGCTGGTGATTTCCGCCCTGGCCGTTCTGGCGACCCCGCTCGGGGTATGGCTGCTCGCCCTGACCGATCCGGCGCTGGCGCGGATGCTGATTGCCTTGATCGCGCTCGGCGCCTTCGTGCTGGTGCTGCTGCCCAAGCGCCCGGCGCATCACCGGCCCGGCGCGGCGGAGACCGGGGCGACCGGGGTGATCTCGGGCGTTCTCACCGGCTTTGCCGGAATGCCGGGGCCGCCGGTAGTGCCTTACTATCTGCGTCGCGCGATCCCGCCGCAACTGGCGCGCGCCTCGATGATGACGATCTTCCTCGCGACCTCAGTGGCGGGGGTGACCTCTGCCCTGGTCCTGAAAGTGGCGACCTGGCGCGAGCCGGTGTTCGCGCTGGCGCTGTTTCCAGCGGTGCTGCTTGGCAACTGGCTTGGTCACCGCGCCTTCGGGCGGATCGGCGATGCCGCGTGGCGGATATTTACCGGGGCGGTACTGGGAATATCGGCGGTCGCAGCCCTGTGGCGGCTGGTCTGACCTAGACCGAAGCGGCGAAGGCCTTGCGGGCGAGGCACACGGTGCTCGCGGCCGCAGCGGGGGCGAAATAGCCCGCGCCGATCAGCGCGAGA
>JAFEEP010000029.1 GCA_018241045.1 Pseudomonadota bacterium
CGCGCTGCTGCGGGAGGCGAATGTCGGCGAAGTGACCTACGCGGATCGTGGCTTCCGGCTGCTCGCGGAATTGATCGAGGATGAGACGCGCGTGCCCTTCGCCATGCTTGGCGCGGCCCTGAGCGGCCTCGCGCCCGCGCCCTGGCGGGACGCGCCCGTGCAGGTGCCTGATGGGCCGGACGCGGACGCGTGGCGCGCGGCGGAGCCCGGGCTCGCGGTACTGCGGCCCGACGCGCATCTGCCCCACGATCTCAACTCCCGCGCGGGCATGCAGGGCCACGCCGGGTTTGGCGCGACGGTCAGGCAATTGCGGAATTGGCTTCGCGTTTGGTCGGTCCAGTGGGCGCCGCGCATGTGCGCGGAGGCGTCGCATGAGTCCGATGGCAGCGTTTGGGGTTTGGGCCTGCGCGCGGCCCATCTCGGCCCGGGTCGCTTCGCGGAGCTGTTGGAATGCATCCCCTTGGGCATGCTTGGCGAGGCGCGCGTGTTGGAGTGGCCGGTGGAAACCTTGGCTCAACCCGCGCCATCCTTGACCGCTGAGCCAGGGGCTCCGTCCCGTTGGTGGTGCCATTTCGGCTTCACCGGCCCGGCGCTCTTCTTCCGTCCCGAGGACGGCGCCTGCCTCGCGCTGCTCCTGCATCGCCTCGGCCCTTCGGGGGAATTGCTCGACGCGGAAGCGCTTCGGGCAAGACGCTGGGAGATTCTCTCGGCATTCACCGCTAAGCTCGGAGCATGATCCGCGCCCGCTTCCTGCCCCTGATCGCCGCCGTTTCCACGCTCGCCGCGCAAGGCCCGAAGGTCCGGGTGGGCATCCTCACCAGCGCGACGGAAGTGCAGATCAGCTTTCCCGAAGGCGGGCAGGTCCAGGATCTCAAAGGCCGCGCGCTGCGGACGCTGAAGCCTGGCGAGAAGCTTCGGCTTTGGTGGGACACCAAGGGCGCCGCGCCACGGAGCAGCGAATACCGCGTGCAGGTGGGCGCGCCCATGGCCGTCGGCGCGGCGGAGGCGCTCATGGCGAAACTCCGCGCCTTGCATGAAGATCCGGCTCGCGTCCATGTCTCCGATGGCGACACCTGGCGCGTGCTGCTGGGCCACTTCAAGGATTCGGAGGACGCGGGCGGGCTGGTTCAGAAGCTGGAGGACGCGGGCTATCAGGAGCTGTGGATTTCCAGCGAAACGCTCGCCGCGCCCAAGGGGAAGGGCCGCGCGCTCTACGCCATCACCGAGACCTACGACCGCCTGCCGATGCCCGAAGGCGTGCGCTTCGCGGCGCGCGGGGCCTTCACGGAAGTCATCGGCAAGGGCCGCTACCGCGGCAGCATCGAAGTCGTCCCCAACCGGCAAGGCACGCTCAGCGTCATCAACTCCGTGGATCTGGAAACCTACCTGCGGGGCGTCGTGCCGCGCGAGATGGGCGCATGGAACTACCCGAGCCTGGAGGCGTTGAAGGCTCAGGCCGTCGCCGCGCGCACCTACGCAGTGGCGAACCTCGGTAAGCGCGCGGAGGAAGGTTACGACCTCGTGGACACCGTCTCGGATCAGGTCTATGGCGGCGCGGATGGCGAGCAGAGCCTCACCGACACCGCCGTGCAGCAGACCGCGGGCCTCGTCGCGACCTACAACGGCAAGCCCATCCAGGCGCTCTTCATGGCCGATTGCGGCGGCTCCACGGTGGATGTGTCCTGGGTCTTCGGCGGCGACGCGCCGTACCTGAAGGCCGCCACCTGCTATCCGGACCAACCGCTCACGCGCCTTTTCGTCTCCGGCGTTCCCGTGACGGGCGAAGCGGCTCAGCCCTGGCTCACCTGGAATCTACTGAAGCTCGCGGCCGTGGGCGCGGCGCAGCCCTCGTGGCTCAACGGCTCCGTGCTAGCCAAGAACGCGACGGCGGCGGATCTCGTGCCAGCGGTGGCCGCGCTCCAGCGGCGACTGGGTCTCACGCCGACGCCGCTCGCCAATGGCAACCTCGCCCTCGCCATGGCGCGGGCGCTGGGCTATGGTCCGCTGCCCGCCGGGCAGGAACGCCCTCAGGACGCCGCCTATTTCGGAGCCGCTTCGCTCGCGCCCCAGGATCAGTTGCTCGCTTCTTTCCTGACGCGCCAGGGGCTCATCCGCCCGGCGGATCTGCGGACCGCGCCCACGCTCGGCGAAGCGCTCGATACGCTTGGCCGCCTTTGGCAAGGCCTGGAGCCCATCGAGCCCAAGTCCGGCACGCTGCTGATGGATGGGCAGGTCCGGCCGAAGAAGGAAGGGCCTCAAGCGTTCCCGCTCCTTCCCCAAGCGCTCTTCGCGGAGCAGGCCCCGGATGGCAGCCTGCGGCTCGTGCAGCGCACGGACGCCCAAGTGGGCGACCAGCTTCTCTGGCTGGGCGCGGGCAGCGGCGACCAGGGCGGTCCCGCCGCCGTCGTCATCCGTCGTCTCGATCCCGATGGCGCGGCGTGGGATCGCTACAACCCCACCGCCCACTGGCGCGTGGCGATCCCCGAAAGCGACCTCACCGCCATGATCCGCCGCCGCGTGCCCCTCAGCGCCCTGGAAAGCCTGACGGTGCAGACCAACA
>JAFEEP010000002.1 GCA_018241045.1 Pseudomonadota bacterium
GGTGCCTGGCGTTGCGCAGGTCATCCCGATCGGCGGCGAGGTGCGGCAGTTCCAGGTTCAGCCCAACACCGCCCGCATGTCGGAACTCGGCATTTCGCACGACCAGCTCGAGTCGGCGCTCAAGGGCTACTCGGCCAACACCTCGGGTGGCTTCCTGGAGCTGAACGGCCGCGAGTACCTGATCCGCAACCTCGGCCGCACCTCGCGGCTCGATGACCTGAAGAACCTCGCGCTGTCGGCGAAGAATGGCCAGCCCATCCTGCTGCGCCAGATCGCCGAGGTCACCTTCGCCGCGGCACTCAAGCGCGGCGATGCGGGCTTCGAAGGCAAGCCGGCCGTCATCCTGGGCATCCAGAAGCAGCCGACCGCCGACACCATCGCGCTGACCAAGTCCATCGAGGACGCGCTGGTGGGTCTGAAGGCCTCGCTGCCGGCCGGCATGGAGGCGCCGCGCGTGACCTTCCGTCAGGCCAGCTTCATCGAGGCCTCGATCACGACTTTGCAGGGCAAGCTGATCGGCGCCTCGATCTTCGTGGCCGTGATCCTGTTCTTCTTCCTCGGGACCTTGCGGCCGACCGTCATCGCGTTGACGGCCATCCCGGTGTCGATCTTCATCACCGCACTGGTCTTCAAGTACTTCGGCCTGTCGATCAACACGATGACGCTGGGCGGCCTCGCGATCGCGATCGGCGGCCTGGTCGACGACGCGGTGGTCGGCGTCGAGAACGTGCTGCGGCGGCTGAAGGCAGATCGGGCGAACCACCCGCACAGCCGGCTGCATCCGATCGAGGTCGTCGCACACGCAACGATGGAGGTGCGCTCGGCCATCCTCTACGCGACGGTGATCATCGTCCTCGTCTTCATCCCGCTGTTCGCGCTGCCGGGGCTGGAAGGCAAGCTGTTCGTGCCGCTGGGCATCGCGTTCATCGTCTCGACGCTCGCCTCGCTGATCGTCTCGGTGACGGTGACGCCGGTGCTCAGCTTCTACCTGCTGCCGCGGATGAAGAACCTGGACCACGGCGACACCAAGGTCCTGGCCTGGCTCAAGGCGCGCTACCGCAGCAGCCTGCAAGGCGTGCTGGACCGGCCCAAAGCCGCCATGGCGGCGGCTGGCGCCGCCGTGCTGGTGGCCGCAGCCGCCGTGCCGTTCTTCCCCACGACCTTCCTGCCACCGTTCAACGAAGGCACGCTGCTCATCGGCCTGCGGCTGAACCCCGGCGTGACGCTCAGCGAAACCTCGGCACTGGCACGCCAGGCGGAAGTGCTCATCAAGCAGGTACCCGAAGTGACGCACGTCGGAAGGCGCAGTGGGCGGGCCGAACTCGACGAGCACGCCGAAGGCGTGCACGTGAGTGAACTCGACGTGGGTCTGAAGCCCACGGCAGAGCTCACGCGCAGCATGGATGAGATCAAGGCCGACATCCGCAAGCGGCTGGTGAACCTGCCGGCCGCGCTGGAAATCGGCCAGCCCATCTCGCACCGCATCGACCACATGCTGTCGGGCGTGCGCTCGCAGATCGCGGTGAAGATCTTCGGCGAGGACCTCGATGCACTGCGCGGCCAGGCCGATGCCCTGCGCGCGAAGCTGGCCACCATCCCGGGCATCGCCGACCTGCAGATCGAGAAGCAGGTGCTGGCGCCGCAGATCAAGGTGCGCGTCGACTACGCGGCCGCGGCGCAGTACGGCGTGCCGGCACCCCAGGTGCTGTCGGCACTGCAGGCCCTGGTCGAGGGCGAGAAGGTGACGCAGATCGTCGAGGGCGGCCGGCGCTTTGCGCTGGTCGTGCGCCTGCCCGACACGGCTCGGTCGGTCGAGGGTCTGGGTCAGATCCTGATCGAGACGCCCAACGGCCGCATCCCACTGTCGAAGATCGCAACGATCGAGGACGGGGACGGACCCAACCAGATCAGCCGAGACGACGGCAAGCGGCGCATCGTGCTGTCGGCCAATGCGTCCGGCCGCGCGCTGTCGGAGATCGTGGCCGACATCCGTAAGGTCGTGGCCGAGACCAAGCTACCCGAGGGCTACTTCATCACCCTCGGCGGCCAGTTCCAGGCGCAGGAGGAGGCCTCCCGCCTGGTCGGCCTGCTGTCCATCGTGTCGCTGACGCTGATGTTCGTGGTGCTTTACAGCCGCTACAAGTCGGCGGCATTGTCGGCACTGATCATGGTGAACATCCCGCTGGCCCTGGTCGGTGCGGTGATCGGCCTGTGGCTGTCGGGCCAGCCGCTGAGCGTGGCGGCCCTGGTCGGCTTCATCACGCTGGCCGGCATCTCGGTGCGCAACGGCATCCTCAAGGTCAGCCACTACATCAACCTGATGCGCTTCGAGGGCGAGGCCTTCGACCAGAAGATGATCCTGCGCGGCTCGCTGGAGCGGCTCAGCCCCGTGCTGATGACCGCCCTGGTCACCGCCTTCGCGCTGGCCCCGCTGCTGTTCGAGGCCGAGCAGCCCGGCACCGAGGTGCTGCACCCGGTCGCCGTGGTGATCTTCTCCGGCCTGATCAGCTCGACTCTGCTCGACACCTTCCTCACGCCCGCGATGTTCTGGCTCTTCGGGCGCAAGCCGGCCGAAGCGCTGCTGGACGACAAGGACGCCGAGGCCCTCTGACCCGTTCCCTGCCTACACACACAACTCCGAAAGGACTTCCATGAAGACACCCACCGTTCTCGCTTCGCTCGCCCTGGCCCTCGCAGGCTCGGCCTTTGCCGCTGACGACAAGCACGACCACGCCCATGAGCACAAGCCGATGCACGGCGGGGTGGTCGTCGAGGTCAAGGACATGGACTACGAGCTCGTCGCCAAGCCGACCACGATCCAGCTGTTCCTGCGCGACCACGGCAAGGCCGCCGACGTGTCCAAGGCCACGGCCAAGGTCACGCTGCTGACCGGCACCGAGAAACAGGAGGTCGAACTCAAGCCGGCCGGCGATAAGCTCGAGGCCACTGGCAGCTTCAAGGTTGGCCCCGGCACCAAGGCGGTTGCCGTGGTGATGGTGGCAGGCAAGCCTGCCACCGCGCGCTTCACGCTGAAGTGACGGCCATGGACATGCATCGACCGATCATCGTGGCCGCACTGGGGGCGGCCGTGCTGCTGGCCGGCTGCGCCACGCCGCGCGCGCCCGATCCCACCGCCGAAGTCCCGCACTGCTACAAGACCAACAGGGGCCGGGTGATTGCCTGCACCCCGGTGGCGGCGCCCAGCCTGAACGCGGATGCCGAGGCCAAGCGCTTCGTGCCGGACCGTGATGCGCTGACCGTCTATGTCGTGCGACGCAACTGGGGGGACGGCCGCAACTTCGTGAAGGTCTACCCGGACGGCGGCGCCGGCGTCGACACGCTGCCCGACACCATGGTCCGGTTCAAGTTCAGGCCCGGCACCCATAGCGTCGCCTTTGAGTACGACGGCAAGCGCCAGAGCACGAAGGTGGAGGGTCAGGCCGGCGAGATCCGCTTCGTCCGGATCGACGGCACGGTGTGGGCCTGGAAGAGCACCTACGAGTGGGTGGCCGAGTCCGAGGCGGCGACCAGGGAGCGCGCCACGAAGGCGAGGCTGGTCGCCGACGTCAACCTGCGCTGAACGAGCCCGCCCTCTGCACGCAACGGCCGGGCGAGCCGCGTGAACGGGCTCGGTCATCGGGCTGCAGCATGCTCCAGCTCAGTCACGGTCGGCTTGCCCTTGACCATTTCGGCCTGGAAGCTGACCTTGTCGCACGCCTTGAGGCCGTCGAACATCCGCGAGTCGGCGACATCGAAGGCCATGGTCATCGGCGGCATGGCCAGGTTCAGTACGTCGTCGTGGCGCAGCACGACGAGACCTTTGGCCACATCGACTTTGGGGACGTCGCCCTGGACGAGCGGCATCGCGGGTGTCGACGCGGCGGCCGGCGGGCGCGCAGCGTCGAAGTAGGTTCGAGGCGACTTCTCTTCGCGCAGATGGCTGACCATGGGAGCGCGAAGGTTGCGTCGCCGTCTTATCGAGCGGCTGCCGCGCGGCGCAGGACTGCACGATCACCCGCGCCTTGGATCTCAGCGCAGTCGGCAACGAGCGCGCGACAAGTTCGTTCAGAACGATCAGCCGGTCGGTACAAGTCGGTGCCGGTCAGCACCACGGTCAGCGGCGCCCCGGGGTTGTGTGCACGCATGCCGCCACCGATGCCACGGTGCGGCGCGCATGCAGGCCCATAGTCGGGCCGTCTGCCAATTGCCGTCGTGCGCGTCCGCCAGCGCGGTCGTGACTATGACGATGTCCTTGCGCTGCACGAGCTGAGGTTACCGCGCTGATGACATCAGTGTCTGTGCCGGTGGTGCGCGTCTGGAAAGTGCGCGTGCGCGTGGGTCAGTGGCTCGTGGCGATGCGGATGCGAGTGGCGCCAGGACGCGGGGCCCCCCGCGTGTTCGTGCTGGTGGTGTACGTCGTGTTCGTGCTCATGGTCATGCTCCTCGGCCGGGTGGGCATGTACGTGCGTGTGCTGTTCGGTCAGATGCAGCCAGACTCCCACGGCCATCAACGCACCCGCCACCAGCAGGTCCCTCGTAACCGGTTCGCCGAGCCACACGACTGCCAGCACGGCGCCGAAGAACGGCGCCACCGAGAAGTACGCGCCCGTGCGAGCCGAGCCGAGGTGCCGCAATGCCACGACGAACAACGTCAGGCTGATCCCGTAAGCCCCAAATCCGAGGATCAGTGCTCCGGCGAACCAGGGCACAGGCGGCAAGGACGCGCCGATCGCCAAGCCCAGCGCCAGGTTCACGCCACCGGCGACCAGGCCCTTGATCGACGCGATCCAGGTGGCGTCGGCCAGTGCCACCTTGCGGGTCAGGTTGTTGTCGACCGCCCACGCGGCACAGGCGCCCAGCACGGCCAGCGCAGGCCAGGCGTCGCCGATGCTTGCCTTGCCCGGCCCGCTCAGGGCCAGCGCGCCAGCGACGATGGCCAGCATGCCCAGTGCGATGCGTTGGTCGAAGTTCTCCTTGAAGGCAAACCAGGCCAGCAAGGCGGTGAACACGCCTTCGGCATTGAGCAGCAAGGATGCGCCCGACGCCGGCATGCGGGAGAGACCGAACATCAGCAGCAGGGGGCCAAGTACCCCGCCCGACACGACAGCGCCAGCCAGCCAGACCCGCTGCTCGGCCGGCAGCTTCACGCGCTCCGCCCGACCGAGAAGCCTCGAAAGCGCCAGTCCGGCGCCTGACCCCAGATACAACAGGCCGGCCAGAAGCCAGGGATTCACTGTTCCCAGCAAGAGCTTCGCCATCGGCGTGCCGGCGCCAAACAAAGCGGCCGCGGCCAGCGCCGCGGCGACACCTGGGTGCAACAGTGTGGTTGGGTGTTGTGGCGTCACGGTTGGGTCGAGGCTCGGGAAGCGATTGGAGTCATCGCCGACGGGCGATATCGGTCGGGAGTTTCGGTACTTGCTCGGGCCCGCCCTTCATTGGACCTCATCCGCCGTCACTGCAATCCCACCCCTCCCGCCGCAGCTCCTTTGAGCCTTGCCGGAGTACCGCATTCAACCCACGCCAAGTTTACATATACCAAATGACGTCCTGATAAGAACACTTTGCAGGACATCCACCTGGCCAAAGTTCATGTCGACTGCAGGCCATCCCTCAGGTGCAAGGCAGACCTGCGACATCGTGTCGTTCGCTCCTTCACGCCCCCTAGCGGCCACGCTCGGACTGGGCGATTCACCTTGAGGACAGACCATGCCAACCCATGCCGCCGATGCAATCGGCGAACCTTCCCGCGAAAGTGCGCAGCAGACCGTTTACGTCGTCATGTCGGAGAACGCCGATGGCGTCGCAGGCATGGTCTGCGCGACGCGGCAGCGTGCAGAGGATGAACTGCGTTCCATCCTGGGCGAGTACATGACTTACGACGTAGCAGGCGCGCGCCCGCGCCATTCCTTCGACGCAATCGAGGCCATGATCGAAGTGGCGCGAGGCGCGACGATCAACCCGTTCCGCGACGACTGGTACTGGATCGACGTTTGCCCAGTTCATACCTGAACCAACATCAGCGCGAGTTGAACCCCCGCCCTGTACCACCCAGCCTCGTTGACGGACTCCAACCGCATCGAGGCATTTTTCTATCGTCGATGCGTTCGCGACGATAAGCCCGACTTCGTTTGTCGGAGCAAGCGCCGATAGCGACCAGTACGTTGGTTCGCAGTCCGGAGTTCACTGTCCGTACTGACGGTACAGGCCATTCGCGCCGCCAAGCAGGATCGCTGCCGATGCGCGTCTGCCAGTTCGTCAGGTCAAGTTGCGGCCTCCAGCGGCAACTGCCTAGCCCGACCCCTTGACGCCGGGCCTTCGGTGTTCCGAGCCGCGCCAGAAAGCGCGACTGGCTCGGTCAGCTCGACCACGTACGGGTACACGAGCGTTGCCTGCACGGCGGCCACATACGGGCCTTCGGCGGAGCGTCCGATACGGTGGACCACTGAAGTCACTTGCGAGTGGCCGACGCGGTTGCCGGAGGCGAAGTTCGTCAGATCATCGATCGCAAATCGTTCGCCTGCCGCATCTTCGTGCAGCGGTTCCGCGCGGCGACAGACGAGGGCGTAGTGCCGGGACTTTCTCGATGCACCAGCTCCCGCTCGGCTGGTAACCATCGTCCCCGCGGGCATCTCCCAGTCGCGCTCGTCGATGCCGCGAGCGCAACTCCACGCGACGACCTCGGCCGGCGACACGTCGGCCTCGCGCGGGGCAGCGAGCATGGGGGAGAACAGCACTGAAGGGTCGCGCCCCTTGAGGTGGTGCAGGAGCTTACGGACCGATGGGGCAACGCTGTTGCCAATGCCCCAGAGGAACAGCCCGCCGGCCCGCTGTCGCTCTTGCTCCTTGCGGGCAAGGATGGACCCGACTGCCTCGCCGCTCTCGGTGCCGTATCGGGTCCAAACAAAGTAGTCGGGAAGTGCCATGGTCAGGTTCAGTTTCGCAATATTGTAAAGTAACATCTCATAAATGCGAAGCCGCCGCCCCATCGAGGATGTCATCGCTGAGTTGCGAGCATGGCAGCGAACGGCGGGGCTCTCGCATGAGGAAATCGCCAATGGTGCGGAGGTTGACATCTCCTCCGTCTATCGACTGTTTGCCGATGATCAGGATCGAAGCCGGTATGGCTCGGCGCTCAAGGCAGTTTGCAAGTTCGCAGAAATCGCCATTGCTGGACATCGGCGGGCCACCGATGTGCCGCCAGTTGTGCGAGAGGCGGTACTGCGAACTTGGGATGGCTCGGCGGAGCACGCCAACCGCCTGGCGTCGGCGATCACCGCGGTCGGTGAGCTGATCCGGCAGGCGGTATCCTCAAAGTAGGCTCACCCATGTCCAAGACGGATGCCCTGATCAAGCGCCTGGAAGTTGCCGGCTTTGCCGGCGACTTCGTGCGCACCTGCCTGCCTGATTGGTGGGACGATCAGGCCGAGGAGTCCGATTCATCCTGGCTGCACTTACAGCTTGGTCTTGCGCAGCGCCTGTCGATCGAGCCGCTGAGCCTGTTCGACGAGAACGCGCCGCTGCAGATGTCGGACGTGGGGCGTCCGAAGTTCAAGCACCTTGCGCTGTCGGAGGCGCAGCAACGCGCGGCCAACGGCTTCGGCAGCGGACTGGCACGACTGCTCCTCGCGGCCACGCCGGAGGGCACGCACGAACTACCGCCGTCGGCGCTGGAACTGCGGCACCTGCTGCTGGCGGGAACGAACGAGCCGTGGGTGGGCTTCGGCCAGTTGCTGTCACTGTGCGCTGCGTTCGGGATACCCGTTGCGCACCTGACCGCGTTCCCGGCAGGGGTCAAGGGAATGGCGGCGATGACAACGAGCGTTGGTGCGCGCGGTGCCATCTTCAC
>JAFEEP010000300.1 GCA_018241045.1 Pseudomonadota bacterium
TCGAAATTCTGTCATAACGTGTTGATTTAGAAGGAAATGCGTCACGACAGCTATCGGTGACTATCGCCGGCCAGCAAAACAGGTTGGCGGTAGAACTGACGGTAAGAACTGGAGGTCGGATTAAGACCCTCCCGTTTACTATTGAGACCAAACCGGTCTTTGACGGTAAATGTCTCCTCTGGAAAGCTTGTTTCATGCGGCTTTCCAGGCATCAGCAGGTCTCCTGACCCCTGACGGTAAAAGCCGTCAAGAACAGGAGGAAAACCTCGATGCTTACCGACACCGCGCTACGCAATTTCAAGCCTAAGTCATTGACTTATAAGGCTTCCGACCGAGACGGCATGTACGTGACGGTATCGCCCGCCGGTACCGTCACCTTCCGCTACGATTACCGTCTAAACGGCCGACGGGAAACGCTGACCATCGGCCGCTACGGGCCGGCCGGCATATCGCTGGCGATGGCCCGTGAAAAGCTACTCGACGCCAAGAAGGCCGTCGCCGAGGGCAAGTCCCCGGCGCATGAGAAGCAGCGCGAGAAGCGTCGGCTGACTGCAGCCAAGAACTTCGGCGACATGACCGTTCGATGGCTTGCCGACGCCAAGATGGCCGACAGCACACGAGCGATGCGCAAGAGCATCGTTGATCGGGACATCCTGCCGGCGTTCAAGAACCGGCGACTCAACGAAATCAGCTCAGACGACCTGCGCGCCTTGTGCAACAAGGTGAAGGCCCGCGGCGCGCCCGCCACAGCGGTTCACGTTCGCGACATCGTGAAGCAGGTCTATGCCTTCGCCATCCTGCACGGCGAGAAGGTGGACAACCCGGCGGACGGCGTGGGCGCGGCTTCGATCGCGACCTTCGTGCCCAAGGACCGGGCGCTCTCACCGATGGAGATCCGCCTGATGAATCGGCAGATGGAATCGGTGGCCACGTATCCGACCATTCGCCTGGCGCTGCGCATGATTCTGCTGACGCTGGTACGAAAGAGCGAACTGATTGAGGCGACATGGGCAGAGGTTGATTTCGAGAATGCGACCTGGACGATTCCGAAGGCACGGATGAAAGGCCGCAATCCGCACGTCGTTTATCTGTCGCGCCAGGCCATGGACATCTTCGTTGCGCTCCATACCTGCGCGGCGGGGTCGAGGTTCGTCCTGCCGTCGCGTTACGACGCGGACCGTTGCATGTCGAAGGCGACGCTCAACAGGGTGACCCAGATCGTGTCCGAACGGGCCAAGGCCGCAGGCCTGCCGCTTGAGCCATTCACCGTGCACGACCTGCGTCGCACGGGTTCGACGCTGCTCAACGAGGTCGGCTTCAACGGGGACTGGATCGAGAAGTGCCTCGCCCATGAAGACGGCCGTTCCTCGCGCTCGGTCTACAACAAGGCCGAATACGCCGAGCCGCGGCGCCACATGCTGCAGGAGTGGGCCAACATGGTCGATGCTTGGGTTGAGGGCGGGAGCTACGCGCCCACGCTGCTGCCGAGCAACACGGTCGTGCCGGTGCTGAGTGCAGCGGTCTGAGTCATTCTGTGACAGGTTGTCAGTTGACAACCTGTCAATTCATCCCCATACTGGAGACCATGAATGACTCGTCCCTCTCACCCGAAGAAGGAAGTCGAAGCGGCGCTCAAGCACGCGGAAGCGCAGGGTTGGCGCATCACAGTTGGCGGCAGTCATGCCTGGGGCAGGATTTACTGTCCCTACAACGACGATGAGTGCCGCTGCGGCGAGTTCTGCATAACCAGCGTGTGGAGTACGCCGAAGAACCCTGATAACCACGCCCGAGCGCTGCGGCGCGTCGTGGATAACTGCACGACTCACAAGCAACGAAACGAAGCTGACTCTTCGTCCGAGGACTGACCCATGGAATACACCTTCACCTTGAAGTACCAGCTTGCGGAGCATGACAGTGATCCGGATACGCTGGTCGAGCGTCTGGGTGATGCTGGCTGCGATGATGCCTTGGTGGGTATCGGACAGCCGGGTCGTCTAGCGCTGGAGTTCACTCGCGAAGCCGAGAACGCACAGGCGGCCGTGCGCAGTGCGCTGGCACATGTGAAGCGTGCCGTCCCTTCGGCGAAGTTGGTGGAGGCGGTACCGGATTTCGTCGGTCTGACTGATGTGGCTGAACTGGTAGGTGTGTCGCGTCAGGCGATGCGCAAACTGATGCTCTCTCACGCAACTACTTTTCCCGCACCAGTGCATGAGGGCAGCGCCTCGATCTGGCACCTTGCCGAAGTGCTGGGTTGGTTGGAAGAGAAGGGCGGTTATGCCCTTGAGCGAAAGATGCTGGAAACCGCACGTGCGGCCCTGGAGGTCAATCTGGCCAGGGAAGTCGGCCGTTTGCCTGTTGCCGCTGCGCGCGAGCTGCGGGTGTTGGTTGCGTGATCGCGTCGGCTACCGAGCCGATGCATTGCGCACCGGGCGGCTTTTGCGCTGCCTGACATCCGGTCCTGTTGGCTTGGCGGCGTCGCCGAAACGAGAGGCTTGTTTGCGCTCGTCAACCCAGGCTTCGACCTCTTCCAGATCCCACACGACGCAGCGCGCGGTCAGAGCGAATCGACGTGGGAATTCGCCGCGCTGCTCCATCGCGTAGATCGTTGTCTCTGCCAGGGGAACGATCTGGTGGAGTTCCTGGCGGCGGATGGTTCGACGGAAAGGCAAAGGAAACCTTGCAGGAAACTGGGGCAGGTTTTCATAACCATCCGTGCCGGGATGCGGTGCGTGCGCCTGCGGCGGCTCCCCGTGTTCAGTGAAGTGGTCCATGTGAGCGTGCATCGATGACTCCCAGTAGCTCTCTGTGCATATGGAGTCATCGTGACTATCGGCAGCAATTGGCACAACTCGCTGGGGCGAAGCGGGGAGGGCATCAGGCAATCTAGACATTACGGAGGGGTGGTATCTCGTTCTGCCCATTTCTGTTGAATATGGGATTGAGATCGAAATCCCCGATCTCGCGCTATGAAAGCTTCCAGCATGTGCGGGATCAACGTGGCAGCATCGACTGTCTCACCGTAGGTTTGCGCATGAAGCGCGGCGTAGCGTTCAAGGTCGGCTTTCAAGCTGGCTGGACACGCGAAGGTCAGCTTGGTGCTTTCGGTCTTTGGCAGCGGCCCCAGCCGCAGCTTCTTGGTCTGTGTGCTCATCGTGATGTGCCTCGATTGAAGAACAGCGGCTGGTACGGACGGAGTGCCAAATCCCGGTTGGCGATGATGCGCACCGGCAGGCCGGGCCGGCTCGTCAAGGTCGGCTGGATGTTCATGTTGCGCCGGGTCATCTCCTGACCCACCTGGTTCATACTGTCCTGCAGGCCATCGCGTCCAGCGATGACGACCCGATCTCCGTCCTGCCGGTTCTCCGGCGCCGCGAGCTCCGCGCCGATGCCCAGCAGAGTCGTCAGCGCCGCACCCGCAAGGATGCGATCCCAATGCCAGTCCACGCCATCCTCCAGCCCGACATAGCCGGCAGGGTCGGTGCCAACGAGGTTGTCCAGCGTCAGCGAGGACGTGTCCGGCAGGATGATCCGATTCCACACCACCTGCGTGCGGCTCTGCCCGTAGCTCACCTGACTGTTGTATTTGCCCAGGAGGCGCGATCCCTGCGGAATCAGCAGGAACTTGCCGGTCGCAGTGTCGTAAACCGGCTCTGTCACCGTGGCGATCACATCGCCCGGCAGGTCGGACTTGATGCCCGTCACCAAGGCCGCAGCGATCACCGTACCTGCCATCACCTGATACGGCGAGCCGGGCATTTGCAACGAACCGGAATTGCGGGTTTGCGCAGAACCGGCTTTGGACAGAAACGCCTCCTTCTGATCCTGGCGGTTCTGCGCGGCGGTGGGATCTGCCGCGGCCGTTGCAGTTCGTGCCGCCGTGGAGGCCGGGCCAGCTGCCATTGGATCGAAGGCGGCATTCGCGGCTGAGCCGCTAGCCTGCACCGGTGCAGTCGATGCAGCAGAAGCCACCTTCTGCCCCCCCGAGCGGAAGAACACCGACGAAGCCGCCGCTTCCTCGGCTTCCTTCAAGCGCGCTAGACGCGCGGCCTCGGCCGGATCATGCCCCGGCTGCTGGTAGCCGTAGCCCTGCGACTGCTGTTCAGCCTTGAGGATGGCCGGTCCCAGGTCGCCTGGCAGCGGCGCGCCCAACTGCGGCACGTCGGGCGGCAGCTTGGAATAGTCGGAAGGCAACTGGTTGAGTCCTTCCGAGCGCGACACGCGATCAGTGTTGTACAGCTCTGCCGATTCGCCGGCCCCGCGCTGTTGCGGCTGCAGCGACCACATCAAGGAGCCCAGCACGGCGACCGCCAAACCTCCCGCGAGCGTCGCGAGCATGCGTCGGTTCAATCGAGTGACGGGGCGCGGCTGCGCCCGTAGCGTCACGTTCTCAGGCGCGGCTTTGGGTGGCACGTCCGGCACCGGAACATCGGCGGTGGTGTCCTGGCTCATGGTCAATTCCTCCGGCCATCCGTGCGCTCGATGCGCACCACGTCGCCCTTGTTCGCCCCGAGGCGCAGTTCGGCCGCGCCGAACAGCCGATCCACGACGTAATACGGTGAGCGGAAGCGGTAGTTCACGAGCTGCCCGTCACCCTGCGCGCCGATCACGAACAGCGGCGGTAGCTCGCCCTGCGCGATACCGGCCGGGAACTGGATGTAGACCTTCTCCCCATCGTCGAAAGCGCGCACCGGCTTCCATGAAGGATTGCTGCCGCTGATCGCGTAGCGGAACCGGATGTTCTCCAGCGACAGCCCCGCATCGACCGGCGCGGCTGCAGTAGCCGCCTGCGCCTGGCGCTGCAATGCCAGCATGCGGTCCTTCGGATAGTCCCAGGACACTGACGCCATCCACGCCTTCTCGGTCGAAGTCAGCTCAATCAAGTACGTGCGCCGACTGGTGGTGATGACCAGATTGGTTTTGAGGCCCGTGCGCGTCGGCTTGACCAGCACGCTCACGCGCAGATCGGCGCCGGAGCCCCTGGACGTGTCGCCGACGATCCAGCGCACGGTATCGCCGGCTGCGACCGTCACCAGTTCCTCGCCAGGCTGCAACGCAATGACGGTCACACGGCCAGGGCTGGCATAGACCTGGTACAGCGCACCATCGGTGAACGGCCAGACCTGGATCGCATTGACGTAGCCCTCTCGCGTCGGCGCCATGCGCGCATCCTGATTGGCCCGCGATACGCGCACCTTTTCATCCACAGGTTCCGGCACGAGCTTGGGGTCCTCGGCGTCCGGCAGCGGCTTCAACTGCGCCGGCAAGGCCAACGGTTGCGGCATCGCAACCACTTCGATGGGCTTGGGCGGCTCGGGTAGCGCTTGTGCCGCGACTGGCTCATCCAGCGTGATGGTCGGCGGCGGCTTGCCCTGCGTGGCGCAGCCCGACAGGGCCAGCAAGATCAGCGGCAAAGCGCTTTTACGGAAATCCACATTCATGGCTTTACTCCTTCAGACGAATCGAGTTCACGGCTCCACGACAACCCATTGACGTAGATGCCCAGCGGGTTACGGCGCAGGCGTTCTTCGGTACGCGGGGTTTGCAGCACGATGGACACAACAGCCGTCCACCGTTCCAGCCCAGCCGCCGCACCGTTGACGTAGCGCCGTTCCGTCCAGCGCAGGTTGAACGACGTGTCGCTGGCCCGGACCACACTGGTGATCTGCACCGTCACCGACTCCTTGCCGATGCGCGAAAAGGGATCGTTCACGCGGGCGTAATCGTTGAGCACCGCCGCGCCGCGGTCGGTGGTGTAGTCATAGGCATCGAGCCAGCTCTGCCGCACGACGATTGGGTCGATGGACAGTGAGCGCACAAGACCCACAAAGCGCGCCAGGTGGTGCGCGGTCTGTGCGTCGTTGGGCTTGTACGGGGTGGCCGCTTCGCCGACAGCACGGACTTGGCCGCCACTGTCCACCTCCACCACGAAAGGTGTGACGATGGATTGCGCCGAGCGCCACACCAGGCCACCCGCCATCAGCAAGGCCAGCGCCAGGCAGCCGAAGGCCATCAGCCGCCAGTTCTTCGCCTGCACGCGGGAAGAGCCGATGCGGTCGTCCCACACTTGTTCGGCGGACTGGTATGGGGTGGCAGGCTGCGGCGTGTGGGCATAACGTACCTGGGGTCGTTTGAATCGCATCAAAGGTCTCCTTGAAGGTCAGGATTCGGAATCACGCAAACTGGGACCGCTGCCCGAGCCGCCGCCGTCGCCACCGCGCAGCGTGTGTGCGACGGTCGTGGCGGCATGGCTGAGCTGCTGCTTGCGGTGCA
>JAFEEP010000301.1 GCA_018241045.1 Pseudomonadota bacterium
CGTCGAAGAGCTTCATCATCCCGAACATATTCCCGTGATCCGTGACGGCCACGGCGGGCATACCGGTGTCCTTGGCCTTCGCGACGAGGTCGGGGATGCGCGTCAGGCCGTCCAGCAGGCTGTGTTCCGTGTGCGTGTGGAGGGGGACGAAGGACATGGACCCATTGTCCTACCACCGCCCCCGCCAGTGTTAAGTCGCCGGGAATCAAGTCGGGCTGCACCGCCCGCGCAGCAAAAAGGGAGGGCACCTCGCGGTGCCCTCCCGGTCGTTCGAAATCTACCTACTGCGCCTTCGGATAGAAGATCTGAAGGTTGGCGGGACCGTAGAGCAGCGGCTCGGGCAACGAGCGCGGAGGGGCGATGGTTCCGGAGAGCGTGTGGCCATCGGCGATGGCGCCGGTCAGCAGCCAGTAGACCATTTGAGCCTGAGCCCGAACCACATTGGCGGGGGTGACGGTGTCCTGCAAGAGCAGGCCATGGGCCGCGGGGTTCGCGCTGGTGCCGAACTGGAACACGCCCTGGACGGGGGTGGTGCCCGAAGGTGGCGTGGCCGCGGCGATGGCCGCCTTGATCGTCGCGTAGTCGCCCGCGCCGCCGCCGTACATGAAGGGCAGGGCGACCGAGGTCTGGCCATCGTTGAGGATCTGGGTGAAGCCGCCACTCACATCGCCCCCGAGCTGCGGAGCCCGGCCACCCAGGGCATTCGCCCAGTAGTTGCCTTCAGCGTTGGGGATGACGGTGTCGCCCACGGCTTCCTGCATGGCGATCCGCCCGGCGAGGCGAGACGCGCTCTGGCCGGGCAGCGGCGTCATCATCGAGGCCGGGTCCGCGGAGTCGGCGATGCTCTGGGCCACCACGAAGAACTGGTTATAGGCCGGACTGCCGGTGGGCACGCCCGCGTTGGCGAGACCCGCGTTCACCGCGCCCTGGAAGGCCGGGCTGTCGTGGAGGATGAAGGCCAGCCGCGCGCCGGGGACGCTTAGGAAGCCCTTCATGTTGGACCCACCGGTCTGGCTGGAATTGCCCGCGAGGAACACGGTTCCGACGATGCTGCCGAGGCTCTGGCCCACGAAGCGATGCGTGGTCGCGCCGGTGTCAATTTTGATCGCGCCACCGGTAGCTCCTGAGAGCTGACCCGCCAAGCCGCTGGTGTCGGCCGCAGGCTCGTTGAGAATGCGCTCCAGGCGCCAGAGATCGAAGGCGCTGGTGTAGATGTTGGCTCGGGCCGTGAGGGGCGAGGGCAGCATGAAGAAGTTGCTGGCCCATTCCGAGGAGGGGCGACCGTTGCCCATGCCCACCGTCACATGAGGCTCCGTTAGGCTGCCTGTCGCCGGATAGGCGTCGTACCCGTGAACGGCCTGGTCAATGGCGACCGTCGCATAGCCCGCGCTGGCGGCGGAATCCGCCATGCCGAGCGCCTGTTCCTTGCTGCCGCCAATGCCGTGTTCGAAAATGACCACGGGATAGCCATTCGTAGGCATGGGGGTATTCGGGATCACCAGAATGAAGGGCACCGTGCGGGTCTGGTGGTAGTAGCCAAAGAGCTGACCGGTGCCCGAGCGGAAGGCCATGATCGTGCCCGTGCCCGGCGCGGTGCTGGTGCCAGGGTAGTAAGCGTTGTTGCCATCCTCATTGCCGCCAGCGACCGCCATGTGGGCCTGCACCGTGGCCGGATCCATCTGGAGATCGCCACTTTCGAAGGAACCCCAGCAGACCAGGTTCACATGGGAATGGGGGATCGAGCCGAAAACGGCGCTGAGGGGCACCTGGGGTCCGACCGGGCTGGCCGAGGCGAATGGCGCGAAATTGGCGACTGTGTTCTGCCACTGCCGCGCGCTGGCGTTGCTGAAGTCCGTCGCGCCCACATTGGCGTTGTTCGCCCAGGCCCAGAGCAGCGTCTCCACCGGCATACGCGCGGTGGAAGAGGCCGGGTTCGGCAGGGTGTAGCCGGTGGCGTTGGTGATGGTGCGGCCCATCACGGCGATCTGAGCGCGACTCGTGATACCCGTGGTGCCGGAGGCGGCGATGAGATCCCACATCACCTTGCGATAGCCCGAGAAAGCGATCTGGGTGCTGACCGTCACATTGCCTGCGATGGATTCCAACTGGGTGGCCGTGGCCTGTCCCAGCACAGCGGCGGGATTGGTGGGGTCCGACAGATCCCCGAGGTTCGTCGTGTCCGTGGCGGCGGAGGTCGCCCCGCCCTTCACATACTTCTCGATGCCGAACACGAGGCTGGAGGTGATGGCCAAGCCATTGGTGTCATGGACGCCATTGGTGGCCACATAGAGGTAGCGGCCTCCGGGGAGCAGGGGCACCTTCGGCATCAGGTACACCTCGGATCCACTGGGCAGCATGGTGTAGGTGAATTGGGCTGAGACATCCACGAAACCGAGCGGGTTGTTCTCAGTGGAGGAAGGATTCGAGGGGCTGTCGGGAAGCACCTGGAACACCTTCACCGTGCTGGCATTCACCGTCAAAGGATCCACTTGGCCGGAGAAGGAGATGTAGAAGGGCGTGTTGATGCCGGACACCGCGTGGGTGCCGCCGGCCTCCTGCTGGTTCAGCCATACCAGGGCGTTGGAAGGTGAGAAGGGCACATGGGCGGAGGGCGTCAGCGGCGCGGTCACCGCAGCCGTCACCAGAACATTGGGCAGCGGGATGTTGCCCGTGGAGGGGTCGAAGTTGGCGGTCACGCCGCTGTTGGTGGACTTCGGATCGTTCGCGGTCGGATTCACCGAGCTTGAGGACGAACCGCCACCGCAGGCGAGCAGCAGCAGGAGCGGGGAAGCGAGCAGGGCGCCGCGGAATCGGGCGGGCATGGGACACCTCGTGAGAACAGACCGGGAAGGTGCCAAGAAGA
>JAFEEP010000302.1 GCA_018241045.1 Pseudomonadota bacterium
CGATCAACTGGCTGATGATGTACTCCGACCTGCGCCACTTCGGCTACAACCCCTACACGCCCGAATTCTCGGCGCTGATCCGCGAAGGCAAGGCCAGCCTCGGCTACTGGAAGGTCATGACGCCGCTGGTCAACTTCATGATCCGCAACAAGCTGGGCATGGGGCGCGAGGTGAAGCGCAGCATGGAATGGCTGGGACTGGGCGAAGCCGATCTGCGCATCACGTTGCCCAGAGGCGCTTACGATCCGCCGATGGTTCGGAGAGCAGCCTGACATGGCCGGAATCGGGGATACGCTCACTGCCCGACTACGAGCAAGGGCGCGCAGCCACCGCCATGCGCCGGCTTATCTCTATCGGGCGGGCACCGAGGCCGCCTGGACCACATTCACATGGCAACAGGTTCTCGAGAGGGTCGAACGGCTCGCGTCCGCTTTCGTCGGTATCGGCCTGCAAGCGGGCGAGCGCGTCGCCATCATGCTGCCGACCTGCCCTGACTGGGAGATTTGCCATCATGCAGCGCTCGCCGCAGGCGCCGTCGTCGTCGGCCTCGACCGCCAGGACTCCGAACAGAATCTCACGCACATCCTTGGCCTTGCCGAGCCGCGCATGATCATCGCGCAGACCGCGGCCGACATCGCCAGACTTGGCGCACTGTGGCCGGGCGCCGGGCTTCTCGTCGTCGTCGAGCGAATCGATCGAGCACCGGCCCCGCTCGCCCTCGCCGACCTGATCGCCACACCCGGCGGTCCCCCGTTGCCGCCGGACCAAGCCCCTCGCCCGCACGACACGGCAACCATCGTTTTCACGTCGGGCAGCACCGGAAAACCCAAGGGCATCGCCTATTCGCACCACCAGATCATCCTCGCCATCGACGCCCTGCAGGAACGCTTTCCGACGGTGCGTGGCGAAGCGCGCATGGTCTGCTGGTTACCGCTGGCCAACCTCTTTCAGCGCATCCTGAACCTCTTCGCCTTGAGCTGTGGTGCCCGAAGCTATTTCGTCGACAGGCCCGAAGATGTCCTGCGGTTTGCACCCGACATGCGGCCGACGCTGTTCGTCGGCGTTCCACGCTTCTTCGAAAAGCTGCACCAGGGCATCCTCGCGCGCGTAAACCAGCAGCCCCGCTTGCTGCGCGCGCTCGTCCTCGCGGCCTGGGACATCGGGTGCCGGCATGCCGCGGCCTCGCGCAGCGGCGCGCGTGCGCCGCTTTGGGTGCGCCTGCTGTTTCCACTTTCCCGCTCGCTGCTTCGTCGCATCCGGTCGCTACTGGGCCCAGACCTGAAGTTCATGGTCAGCGGCTCAGCAGCCCTGCCACCCTGGCTGCTGGAGCGCTTTCACGGCCTGGGCTGGCTCGTGCTCGAAGCCTACGGCATCAGCGAAAACGTCATGCCTGTCTCCACCAACCAGGTCGAGAATTACCGATTCGGCAGCGTGGGTCGGCCGTTGCCAGGCAACGAATTGCGCTTCGCCGCCGATGGCGAACTACTGTTGCGCGGATCTGGCGTGTTCCGCGGCTATCTACGTGAAACGACACCCCCGGACACGCTGGACGCCGACGGTTTCCTGCATACCGGCGACTTCGCCCGCCTGGATGACGACGGCTATCTGTGGCTCGAGGGGCGAAAGAGCGAAATCTTCAAGACCTCCACCGGCCGCCGCATCTCCCCGGTTCCCATCGAAATTGCCCTGAAACAGATCGAGAGTGTCGACCATGCCGTCGTGGTCGGTCGCGATCGGCCGTTCCCGGTCGCGCTGCTGACGCTGGACCCGCGCTCGTCGCGCCTTGCTGCGCTGGGCGCGCCGACGACCCGGACCGCGATCGCCCACGATGTTTCCGCAGCGTGCCGCGCCTTTCCCGAGCATCAACGTCCAGGCGCAGTGATCGTTTCGAGGACGGCGTTGACCGTGGCGGGCGGAGAACTGACTGCGAACCTGAAGCTGTGTCGCCGCCAGATCGAGGTGCGTTTCGCCGCCGAAATCGACGAGGCCTATCAAGAAGCATCTCAGCAGATGCGCCGCGCGCCCGCCGCACCGCCCATCATCGAGGCGCCATGAACCGCTATTTCCTCACCGGTGCCTCGGGCGCGGTCGGCAGTGCCATCGTGCCATTACTTGTTGCCGACCCTGAGACGACGGTCCGCCTGCTGCTGCGCGCCGACTCCACCGAGCATCTCGCGCAGCGATTCGAGGCGCTGTGCGAGTTCTGGCGTCTCTCCCCATCCGACCCTGCTCGCGCCCGACTGCAGCCGCTGCGCGGCGACGCCACACTGCCCGCTTTTGGCCTGGGCGCTGACACTTACGGCGAACTCGCCGCCGACACCACCCACATCATTCACTGCGCCGCCAGCGTGCGGATGAACGACGCGCTCGATAAGGCACGCCAGTCCGCCGTCGGTTCCGCGCAGGTCATTCTTGCCCTCGCCCGCAGACTGGCCACCGGCGGCACGCTGAAGAAAGTGGAATTCGTCAGTACAGTTGGTATCGCCGGCAAACGCCCGGGCATCCTGCCGGAGCAGTGGATCGACGAACCGCGAAGCTTCCACAACACTTACGAGCAGTCGAAGGCCGAAGCCGAGGCGCTCGTCCGCGCCGCGATCGAGGACGAGGCGCTACCCATCACGGTGCATCGACCCAGCATGGTGATCGGTGACTCCCGCGACGGCCGCATTATCCACTATCAGATCTTCTACTACATCTGCGAGATCCTGTCGGGCCGCAAGACCTTCGGGCTCTATCCAGACTTCGGCGAAGTGCGGCTGGACGTGATCGCGGTCGACTTGGTTGCCGACGCCATCGTCACCGCAAGCGGGAAGGCCGATACAGCGGGACGCATCCTGAACCTGTGCTCAGGCCCGGAGCAGTCGCCAACCCTTCGCGAGCTGAGACTCCTCGTCCGCAAGGACTTTCGCGCACATGGGAAACGTACGCCGATCGGGCTGAGGATTCCTCACTCATGGTTTGCGGCACTGCCGAGATTGGCGGCGTTCTTCGCAACGCCCGGGAAGCGGACCCCGCTTTCGACGCTACCAATCTATATGGATTACCTCGCCGACAGCCAAGGCTTCTGCAACGCAGGCTACCGGGCACAGCTAGATGCGCGCGGACTGACCCTGCCCGATCCGCAAGTCTATCTACCTGCAGTGATCGGTCATTACCTCAACAAGGCTGGCCAACGCCAGCCGTTGCCGTGAACCCGTACAACAGCCCGGCTGCACCAGCCGCTTCATCCTTCGGCGCCGCGAACCCGTATCGCTCCGCTGACACGCCAGCAGCCTGCACCGCTTCGACGTCATGCGAATCAGCCAGTCCATCCGCGCGAAGACACTTGATCCGGGCAACATGGCCGAACTGCCGGGTGACATGCAGCAGATGCCCCGCCGCAACATGCAACAGCACGGCGGGCGCCCCCACCTGACTGCAGTCCCGCTTTTCGCCGATGGCCGAAAAGCCGAGCATGCGCGTGTAGAAGCCCACATGTCGCGGATTGCACTCGACGATGAA
>JAFEEP010000303.1 GCA_018241045.1 Pseudomonadota bacterium
GCTCGGCATAGGCGGCCAGATCGGCGTTGTCGGGATCGGCGTGAAGCGCGAAGCGGGCGTTCGAAGCCGTGTATTCATGGGCGCAGTAGAGCAGCGTTGCCGGGGGCAGGGCCTTGATCCGTTCAAGGCTGGCCCAGAATTGATCGGGCGTGCCCTCGAACATCCGTCCGCAGCCGAGCGCAAAGACCGAATCGCCAACGAAGGCCACCGCCGCATCGGGGAGGTAGTAGGCGATGTGGCCGCTGGTGTGCCCGCCAACGTCGATAACCCTGGCATCCCATTCGCCGAGCCTGACGACGTCGCCGTTGCGCACCACCCGGTTGGGCGCCGCACCCAGCCGTTCCACCTCCTGCGGGCCGATCACCATGCAACCCGTCGCGGCCTGGATCGCGGCGTTGCCGCCGGCGTGATCGGGGTGCCAGTGGGTGTTCCAGATCTGGGTAATCTGCCAGCCATTCGCTGCCGCCTCGCGCAGGTAGGCGTCGGCATCGGGGGTGTCGATGCAGGTGGTTTCCCCTGTCTCGGGATCGTGGAGAAGGTAACCGTAGTTGTCCGACAGGCAGGGGAACTGATGGATTTCGAGCATGGATGTCTCCTGATGACACCGTAGCGCGGATTTTCGATGAGAGGAAAGATTGGTTCACGCAGAGCTCGCAGAGAAGAAGAGGGAGGCGCAGAGGCGTTATCCTAAGCCGCAGGCTTCAATTGCAAATCCGAAGTCCGTTCAGGCTGCAATGCTGGATATTGACGGCTGCATTCGCCGCAGGCGCAACATCTCCGCACTCTCCGCGCCTCCGCGCGAACCAATGCTTCTGCGCGAACGCCAAAAAGCAAAAGCCCGCCCGGATCGCTCCGGACGGGCCTTTGATTGGCTGGCCTTGCGGCAACGGCGAAGGATCAGTCCTTCTTGGCCTTCAGTGCGGCGCCGAGGATGTCGCCCAGCGAAGCGCCGGCATCGGACGAACCGTACTGTTCCACCGCTTCCTTCTCTTCGTGGAGCTGGCGCGCCTTGACCGAGAAGTTGGGCTTCTTCGAACGATCGAAGCCGGTGACCATGGCGTCGAGCTTCTGGCCGACCTGGAAGCGGTCGGGACGCTGCTCGTCGCGGTCGCGGCCAAGGTCGCTGCGCTTGATGAAGCCGGTGGCGCCATCGTCGCCCGCCTGAACTTCCAGACCGCCATCGCGGACTTCGAGAACGGTGACGGTGACGACTTCGTTCTTCTTGAGGCCCGAGGCCGAAGCCGCGACGCCGGCCGCCGGAGCGCCCTTTTCAAGCTGCTTCATGCCAAGCGAGATGCGCTCCTTGTCGACATCGACGTCGAGCACCACGGCCGAAACCTGCTCGCCCTTGCGGTGCAGCGCCAGCGCGTCCTCGCCCGAGATGCCCCAGGCGATGTCCGACATATGGACCATGCCGTCGACGTCGCCGTCGAGGCCGATGAACAGGCCGAACTCGGTCGCGTTCTTGACTTCGCCTTCCACGGTCGAGCCGACCGGGTGCTTCTCGGCGAAGGCTTCCCAGGGGTTCTGCTGGGCCTGCTTGAGACCCAGGCTGATGCGGCGCTTGTCGCTGTCGACTTCCAGCACCATGACGTCGACTTCCTGCGAGGTCGAAACGATCTTGCCGGGGTGGACGTTCTTCTTGGTCCACGACATTTCCGAAACGTGGACCAGGCCTTCGATGCCCGGCTCCAGTTCGACGAAGGCGCCGTATTCGGTGATGTTGGTGACGGTGCCGCGCAGCTTGGCGCCGACCGGGTACTTGGCGGCGACGCCTTCCCACGGATCGCTTTCGAGCTGCTTCATGCCCAGGCTGATGCGCTGGGTGTCCTGGTTGATGCGGATGATCTGGACCTTGACGGTGTCACCGATGTTGATGACCTCGTTCGGGTGGTTGACCCGCTTATAGCTCATGTCGGTGACGTGGAGCAGGCCGTCGATCCCGCCCAGGTCGACGAAGGCGCCGTAGTCGGTGATGTTCTTGACCACGCCGTCGATGATCTGGCCTTCGGTCAGGTTCTGGATCAGACCCGAGCGCTGTTCGGCGCGGGTCTCTTCCAGCACCGCGCGACGGCTGACCACGATGTTGCCACGGCGGCGGTCCATCTTGAGGATCTGGAACGGCTGCGGCACGTCCATCAGCGGCTGCACGTCGCGCACCGGACGGATATCGACCTGCGAGCCGGGGAGGAAGGCCACGGCGCCGTCGAGGTCGACGGTGAAACCGCCCTTGACCCGGCCGAAGATCACGCCTTCGACGCGCTTGCCTTCGCCAAATTCGCTTTCCAGCTTGTCCCAGGCGGCTTCGCGGCGAGCGCGATCGCGGCTGAGCATGGCTTCGCCATCGGCGTTCTCGACGCGGTCGACGAAGACTTCGACCTCGTCACCGACCTTGAGCCCGTGGGGCTGGCCGGGCATGGCGAATTCCTTGAGCGCGACGCGCCCTTCGCTCTTGAGGCCGACGTCGATCACGGCCTTGTCGTTTTCGATGGCGGTAATGGTGCCCTTGACCACGCGGCCTTCAAAGCCGCCGTCGGCGGCGCCGCCGAGTGATTCGTCAAGGAGGGCCGCGAACTGATCGCGGGTGGGGTTGGCAGCAGTTGCCATAGGGTGAGGTATCCTCAAGTCGATGTTTCCGGCCAGGCGGTTTGTTCCGCCGGTCTTTCTCCGCTGCGGCTGGATTGCCGCCCATCCCGGACAGGGAGGGTTTTAAGCGGGCCAAAAGGGGCCGATCTGCCACGGGGGCCGGATGCCGTCCGTGACGCCTTTGGTAACCAGAGTTTCCGAAAGACCGCGCGCGCCTAGGCGAACTGGGGCGCCAATGCAAGGAAATTGGCGCTGCGCA
Source organism: Pseudomonadota bacterium (assembly GCA_018241045.1). Taxonomy (GTDB): domain Bacteria; phylum Pseudomonadota; class Alphaproteobacteria; order Sphingomonadales; family Sphingomonadaceae; genus Novosphingobium. The sequence continues at coordinate 2,846 of JAFEEP010000303.1, forward strand.
TTGGGCGGGCCGGTGCCGGGACGGGATGATCGGTGCGGCCGATCTCCACGCGCGAGCGGCCCTTGGCCTTGGCGAGAAACAGCGCCAGTTCGGCGTGCTTGACCGAGAGGTCGACCGAGCGATCAAGCGGGGTCAGGCCGCAGCTTGCGGTGAGCGCACATTCGAGCGTGCCATGGCCCATCGCGGCGAGCGTTTCGATCACCGGCTCGCAGATCTCGCGCGCGCTGAGCGGATCGATCTGCGGCATCAGCACGGCGAAACGCTCACCCCCGATGCGCGACAGGATGTCATCGGTGCGGGTGAGGGTGCCGAGCAGGTCGGCAAAACCGCGCAGCAGATCGTCGCCTGCGCTGTGCCCGTAATGCATATTGAGCGTCATGAAATGATCGAGGTCGAACAGCGCCAGGCATCCCTCGGCGCCGCTACCGATCAGATAGTCGAGCATTGCGGTGAAGGCGGTGCGGTTGGTCAGGCGGGTGAGGGGGTCGGTCAGTTCTGCGGTGAACAGTCGCTCCTCCAGCCGCTTGCGCTCGGTCACGCAACGCATCACGCAGAGCACGCCATAGGCGCGGTCACTGGCGTCGCACAGGCGGCGCATACGGATTTCGAACCAGCCGCCGGCCATGGCTGGAAACTCCAGCCAGCGTCCCGTGCTCCGTCCGCTCAGCGCGGCGCGGTGCTCGGCCTCGATCGCGGCGGCATCGCCCCCTGCGACCAGATCGCGGATATGCGGGCCGAACAGCAACGTTGGCAGGTTGATCCCCAGCGCGGCCAGCGCAGGCGTCGCCGAGACGACGAATCCGCGCGCGTCGCACTTGAAGATGATGTCATCCGAATTGTCCGCAAGCATCCCATAGAGCGCGGCGCGCTCTTGCAAGGTAAACTCCACACCCATGTCGTTCTTGCCCCCTGAGACGGCTTGCCGTTCGGTTCCACCAGCCCCTGTGCGGTGGAGGAACGGCCATGCCGCCACGCCTTTGCCATCAGTCCCGCACTGCAATTCGCGGTTAGTCCGATCAACTAACTAGACTAAAAAAATCATTTAATAACAGCGTATTAACTACGATTCCTGATTCGGCAAAGCGGTTTCTGCGTGCGGCGAGACGAGGCCTAGAGTTCGAGCATGATTCGCACTTTGGTGATGTCGATCTGCATCACTTCTGCGATCTGGCGGCGGGCCTGGGCCAGCACCTCACGCAGTCGGGCGCTGTCGGTGCTTCCGGCCAGTTCGCCGTGATCGAGCCCGAATACATTTGCCAGCGCCGCCATGTTCGCAGCGGTCGGCTTGGCGCGGCCTTGTTCCCAGGCCCAGACCGTCGGCTTGCTTACGCCAAGCCGTTCGGCGATCGCGCCCAAGGTCAGGCCGCGCGCCTTGCGTAGGCGGAATAGCCGGGCGGCAAAGGTTTCTTCCTCCGATTCGGGCAACGACGGCGCGGAGGGGGCGAGGGCGCGCAGTTCGATCGCGCTCAGCGCCGCGGCGGAGATCGCGCTGTCGAAGCGGCAACCGTGAAAGCTGCCGTCGCTCCACACCACCCGCGCCGCGGTGATCCCGGCTTCGGGCAGGTCGATCTCGATTGTTTCGTTCGGGGCTAGCGCCACCGTGGTTTCGAGCAGCAGGCCAGAGGCCGAGACGTTGTGGATCATCACCGCACCCAATTCGCCCGCAGCGCTTTCGCCCGCAGTCTCGAGCAGCAGGCGACGGCGCCGCGCACGAGTTTTCTGGGTGGATTCGGTCAGTTCAAAGTGAGCGGCAACGGCCATTGATTCGGGTCTCCTGATACCCGATCACGGTCATGTCGCGGTGGTTAAGGACTGGTTGCCTTGTCGCCGGTCATGCGATGAACCGGGCCTTGGTCATGGCGTGTCGACGCATGGGCGATGCCCTCTACGATTTAACCGGGCAGTAACCACGCAGTGGCTACCTAACGCCATGATTTATATTACGCTTCGCAATGTCGCGAACCTGTCCACCGAACGGCTCAAGGCTCGGGCAACCGCCCTCGAGCCTGGGCCGCTGATCGATCCCCGGGCGCGTTTCATCTATGGCCTTGCGGTGGCGATGCTGGTTGCGGCCTCGTTGGCGACCTACGCACTCGGGCTGACCTTTTCGGGAACGCGGCTTGGGCAGGTCTATCTGTCGCTGCTTTGGCTCCTCGTGGCGGCGTTGGTCTCCAGGCGCTATGGATTTGCGCGGGTTGCGACCCTGTTCGAAGCGAGCCTTCTGCCGCCATTGCTCGGTGGACTCGCCGTCGCGACAACCTTCATCTCAGCATGGATCAGCCTGCCTTTTGCCGATCACGCGCTGGTCCGGCTGGATGCGGCGGTGGGCTTCGATTGGCGGCGGGCCTTTGCGCTCTATCAGGACCGCCCCTGGCTGCTCGAGCTTTCGACCCAGGCCTACCGATCGTTCTTCAAGCAGCTCCTGATCCTTCCGGTTATCCTGATTCTGACCGGCCATGCCACCCGTTTCTGGACCTTTCTGACTGCTTGGGCGCTGTCCAGCCTGATCACCGCTACGGTCTTTGCCGTTGCGCCCGCGGTCGGTCCCTATCTCTATTTTGGCGTGAC
>JAFEEP010000304.1 GCA_018241045.1 Pseudomonadota bacterium
CCGATCTTTCGCGGGATCACCGCCGCGCTTGCCGCCGATCGCGCGCGCAAGGCGTCAGGCAACATGGAAGCGCTCGAACTGACCGAGCGCGACCTGCCGATCCGGATCGTCGGCGGGACGATCCTGGCGCTGATGGTGCCGATCGCGTTGCTCCTCGCCGACTTTGCCGCAGGCGGCCCGGTGGCGGGCAGGCTGGGGCTCTCGCTGGTCGCCTCGGTCGCCTATGTGCTGGTCGCGGGGATCGTGATCGCCTCGGTCTGCGGTTACATGGCAGGATTGATCGGAGCTTCGAACAGCCCGATTTCCGGCGTGGGGATCCTCTCCTCGCTGGGCATCTCGCTGCTGCTGCTCGGACTGTTCGGGCGCGGGCTCGATGCCGATTCGACCAAGGCGCTGGTCGCCTTCGCGCTGTTCGTCACCGCGATCGTGTTTGGCGTGGCGACGATTTCCAACGACAACCTGCAAGACTTGAAGACCGGGCAACTGGTCGGGGCGACCCCGTGGCGGCAGCAGGTTGCGCTGATTCTCGGCGTCGCGTTCGGCGCGGTGGTGATCCCGCCGATCCTCACCTTGCTCAACCAGACCTTCGGTTTCCAAGGCGCGCCGGGGGCTGGTGCCAATGCCCTGGCCGCGCCACAGGCCGCGCTGATCTCGGCGATCGCGCAAGGGGTGCTGGGCGGGAGCCTCGACTGGAACCTGATCGGCTTCGGCGCGCTGATCGGTGTGGTAGTGGTGGCCATCGACGAGGCGCTCAAGCGCATGGGGCGCGGCTCGTTGCCCCCGCTCGCGGTGGGCATGGGGATGTACCTGCCGATGGACGTCACCGCGATGGTCGTGGTCGGCGCGGTGCTGGGCCATGTCTACAACCGATGGGCGACGCGCCAGCGCGATCCCGAGTTCGCCGAGCGGATGGGCGTCCTCACCGCAACCGGCATGATCGTGGGCGACAGCCTGTTCAACGTGATTTACGCGGCGATCGTCGCCAAGACCGATGATCCCGATGCGCTCGCGGTGATTCACGAAGGCGCCTGGGCGGCGCCCGCCGGCTTGGCGCTGTTCGCCGCGCTGATCGGCTTCGCCTATTGGCGGATGCGCGATTCGGCGCAAAAGCCGGTAGCCAGCCCCTAGCCGTTGTTGACGACCCGGCGCACGCAGCGCAGCGGGCCGTCGGTGCCATCGGGGCTGATCTGGCGCAGGAAACGGTCGGAAAGGCGATGGAACCGCTGCCCACGCTTGGGGCCGCTGGTCATGGTCAGAACATCGCCGGTGAGCAGGTAGGCGCCGCGCCCGACGTTGTTGCGATAGGAATTGGCGTTGACGATCTCGAACCCTTCATCCGGCTGGCGAACCCCCGCCGGGCCGGTGGCATCGCCGGGCAGTTCGCAGACATAGGTTCCCGCCTCGAGCGAACCGATCCGTCCGCCCGGCGCGGCGAAGACCGGCGTGGCGGCGAGCAACAGGGCGGGGGCAAGGCGGTGGATCATCTCGGTTCCTCTGCGTTGCGGCCGCTTAGCAGCCGATGAACCACCACGCCACCTTGCCGTGGGGCGCGCCTCGCGCTAAGGGCGCGCCTTTCCCGGATTTGCTCCGGGCCTCTTTCTCAATCTGAAGGCATCCCCATGGCGAAGATCAGCGGCGTGGTCATTCGTCCCGGCAACATTCTTGAATACGAAAAGGGCATCTGGAAGGTCGCCAAGACCCAGCATACCCAACCCGGCAAGGGCGGCGCCTTCATGCAGGTCGAGATGAAGAATCTCATCGACGGCCGCAAGACCAACGTACGCTTCCGCAGCGCCGACACGGTCGAAAAGGTCCGTCTCGACACCAAGGACTTCCAGTTCCTCTATGCCGAGGGTGACGACCTGGTGTTCATGGACGTCGAAACCTACGAGCAGATCAACCTGCCCAAGGACCTGCTCGGCGGGGCCGATGCCTTCCTGCAGGACGGCATGACCGTGCTGCTCGAAATGTATGACGAGCGCCCGATCTCGGTCCAGCTTCCCGAACAGGTGGAGGCCACCATCGTCGAGGCTGACGCCGTGGTGAAGGGGCAGACCGCCAGCTCGAGCTACAAGCCCGCTATCCTCGACAACGGGGTGCGCGTGATGGTTCCGCCGCACATCTCCAGCGGAACCCGGATCGTCGTCGACGTCTACGAACGCACCTACGTCGGCAAGGCGGACTGAGGACAGCACGATGGCCGTCATCTCTGGCATCATTCGCGTCATGGAAAAGGCCGCGCGCAAGGCCGGCCAGCGCCTGCGCCGCGACTTTGGCGAGGTCGAGCACCTGCAGGTCAGCCGCAAGGGCCCCGCGGACTTCGTTTCCAAGGCCGACCAGCGCGCCGAACGCACCATCTGGGACGAACTGCGCGCGGCGCGGCCCGACTGGGGCTTCCTGATGGAGGAAGGCGGCGAGATCGCCGGGGAAGAGGGCAAGCCGCGCTTCATCGTCGATCCGCTCGACGGGACCACCAACTTCCTCCACGGTATCCCGCATTTCGCGGTGTCGATCGCGGTGCAGGAACCCAGGCTCGATGGTTCGGGCTGGGGTGAGGTGACCGCAGCGTTGGTCTATCAGCCGATCACGGACGAGAGTTTCTGGGCCGAGAAGAGCCGCGGCGCATGGCTCCACGACGCGCGCCTGCGGGTTTCGGCGCGGCGTCATCTCGACGAAAGCCTGATCGCCACCGGCATTCCCTTTGCCGGACGCGGCGACGGGGGTGAATGGGGGCGGATCTATGCCGCGCTCGGACCCCAGGTCGCGGGTATCCGTCGCTTCGGCTCGGCCGCGCTCGATCTCGCCTGGGTTGCTGCGGGACGCTACGAAGGGTTCTGGGAAAGCGGTCTGTCGCCGTGGGACAGCGCCGCAGGGTGCCTGCTGGTGCGCGAGGCGGGTGGCTTCGTCACCGACTGGCGCGGTATTTCGCAGCCGATCTGCGATGTCCAGGTCCTCGCCGGAAACGACGCGCTCCACTCGCGCCTGCACAAGGTGGTCGCCGCCGCGATCAAGGGCTGATTTTTTCGTGCTTAACGGCGCGGTGAAGTGAGCCTTTAACCGATCCTTAGCCACGCCGCGCAATGATTTGCCCATCGGGGATCATCGCGAAGGGGCGGGACCATGGCCGGGATTGAACTGATCGAAGGGCTGGGCCTGATCCTGGCTGCGGCCTCGGCGCCGGTCGCAACGGTGCAGACCGTTGCCGTGTTCGACACGCCGAGCGTGAGCGGGTCCGTGACCACCCCCGCGCCGCGACGCACGCGCACCCGTGATGAGCGGATTGGCGCGGTTGCGCTGCGCGGATTCCCTGCAACCGAACAATGGGTTCCGCCGGCCAAGAGCTGGGGTGAACCCGGCGGTCCGGTGGTCGAGGTTGGAGCCCTGGGGGCTCGACGTTCAGACCAGCCCGACCTCGCGCATCTGTCGTTCAACTGGCAATTCTGAATCCTGCGCTTGAAACCGGGGCAGGCGGCGGCTAAGCGCCACGCCAGTCGTGCCCCTGTGGCGGAATGGTAGACGCGAACGACTCAAAATCGTTTGTCGCAAGACGTGCCCGTTCGAGTCGGGCCAGGGGCACCATTCCTTTCATCTGTTATTGCGATCAATTCGCAGAACAATGATCGCTTCTGACGATCACCGGATGGGGAAATTTCGCTTTTCCTTGTCGTGCAGCCTGCCGCACAGATCAACGGTCAGATTCCACCCAAGCATGGAGAGCGATCATGGAACTCAAGGGCTCGAAGACCGAAGACAACCTCAAGGCTGCCTTCTCTGGCGAAAGCCAGGCCAACCGCCGTTACCTCTATTTCGCACAGAAGGCCGACATCGAAGGTCACAACGACGTCGCTGCGGTATTCCGTTCGACTGCCGAGGGTGAGACGGGCCACGCCCACGGCCATCTCGAATACCTCGAAGCCTGCGGCGATCCGGCTACGGGTGAGCCGATCGGCGATACCGTGCTGAACCTCAAGGCGTCGATCGCCGGCGAAACCCACGAATACACCGATATGTACCCGGGGATGGCCAAGACCGCCCGTGACGAAGGCTTCGATGAAATTGCAGACTGGTTCGAAACGCTGGCCAAGGCGGAAAAGAGCCACGCCGGCAAGTTCCAGAAGACGCTGGACGCGCTGCTCGCCGACGCCTGATTGGCGCAAGTCATGCCGCGCCACCGGGACGCTTCGCGCGTCCCTGTGGGCGGCACCGCGCTCGAATTACTGAGGGGCAATCATGGAAGGCAGCCTTGAGGCGCCGACGCGCCACGTCATTCCGTGGCAGGACGAGGCCTGGTATGACGAAGCCGCGCTCGATTCAGAGCTGCGCCGCGTGTTCGATATCTGCCACGGTTGCCGCCGCTGCTTCAACCTGTGCGACAGCTTTCCGATCCTGTTCGATTCGGTCGATGAGAGCCCCAGCGAAGAAGTCGACGACCTGAGCGCCGGACAGCTCAAGGCGGTCGTCGATGCCTGCACGCTTTGCGATATGTGCTTCATGACGAAGTGCCCCTATGTCCCGCCGCACAGTTTCGATCTCGATTTTCCGCACCTGATGCTGCGCTACCGCGCGGTCGAGAACCGCAAGGGCCAGACCGGTTTCGTCGATCGGCAACTCGCCGAGATGGATCGCAACGGTCGGATGGGTTCGATGGTTGCAGGTCTGGCCAACTGGGCGACCGGTGAGGGCAACGGCGTGACCCGTCCCGCGATCGAGGCAGTGGCTGGGATCGACCGCCGCGCGCACCTTCCTCCGTTTCTCGAGGTGCCGCTGGTCAACAAGGCCGCCGGGATCGTGCCGCCTCCCAATCCCGATGGCCCGGCCTTTGGACGGCGCGCTGTGGTCTATGCGGGGTGCCACGACAATTTCAACGATGACACGCCGGGGCTCGCCCTGGTCAAGGTACTGGCCCACAACGGGGTCGAGGTGCGGATCGAGCATCCCGATTGCTGCGCCATGCCCAAGTTCGAGAACGGCGACCTGCCCGCCGTCGCCAGCGCGGCGCAGCGGATATCGGCATTCTTCGCCCCGCTGGTAGAAGCGGGCTGGGACGTGGTGCCGCTGACCACCAGTTGCGCGCTGATGCTCAAGTTCGAGTGGCCGCTGATCGAACCGGAAAGCCCGGCGGTCAAGCTGCTGAGCGAGCACACCTTCGACGTATCGGAATATGTTGTTGCGTTGGGCAAGGCG
>JAFEEP010000305.1 GCA_018241045.1 Pseudomonadota bacterium
GCGTGCACTGAGTGCACGCAGCAGGCCCTTCACGTCGAACAGGCTCAGGCGCTGGAAGCCGGCGGCTTCCAGCGCGTGGATCAGGTCGGAGACCCGGTTGCGGTGCACGAACGCCTTGATCTGTTTCATCACACGGTCTCCTGCGGGTTGGATCCGGCCCCCTTGCGTTCGGCGCGGGTTTCAAGCCATTCGTACAGCACGGGCAACAGCACGAGCGTCAACAGCGTCGAACTGATCAGGCCACCCACCACCACCGTCGCCAACGGACGTTGCGTTTCCGCGCCGACACCGCTGGACAGCAGCATCGGCACCAGACCGAGGATCGCCACGCTCGCGGTCATCAGCACCGGTCGCAGACGCAGAGCCGTGCCCTGCACCACCGCTTCGCGCACCGACAGGCCTTTCTCACGCAGCTCGTTGAGGAAGCTCACCAGCACGATGCCGTTGAGCATCGCCACGCCGAATACCGCGATGAAGCCGATCGCTGAGGGCACCGACAGGTACTGGCCGGTGACAAACAAGGCCAACAATCCGCCAATGGTGGCGAACGGCACGTTGGCCAGAATCAGCGCCGCGTACTTGACCGAGTTGAAGGCGGTATAGAGCAACACGAAGATGAAAAAGATCGTGACTGGCACGATCAGCGCCAACTTGGCCAGCGCACGCTGCTGGTTCTCGAACGCCCCACCCCACTCGATCCAGTAGCCCGGCGGCAGCTTCACCTGCTGCTTAATCGCCGTCTCAGCGTCCTGGACGAAGCTATCGACGTCGCGGCCTCGGACGTCCATCTGGATCACCGCATAGCGTTGCAGTTGCTCGCGACGGACGAACGAGTAACCTTCGGCCACGTTGATGTCGGCTACCTCCGACAGCGGCACCAAGGCGCCGGTTGCCGTGCGGAGCGGGATGCGACGCAATGACTCGACCGAATCGCGTGTCGCGTCATCCAGCCGCACTGCGATATCGAAGCGTTTCACGCCATCGAGCAGTACGCTCACCGGTTCGCCGCCCAGGCCATTGCGGACGATGGTGAGCACCTCCTCAGCGTTCATGCCATGGCGGGCCAGTTCGTCGCGCTTGACCGCGATGCGAATCTGCGGCTTGCCGATGTTGGCTTCCAAAGCAAGGTCGGCCACGCCCGGCACCTTGTCCAGCACGCGCTTGATGCGGCCGCTCAGCTTGTCGAGTTCGCCCAGGTCTTCACCGTAAAGCTTCAGCGCCAAGGTGGCGCGCACGCCGGAGATCAGTTCCTCCACGCGCATCTGGATCGGTTGGGTGTAGCCGGGCACCACGTTCGGCACGACCTTCTCCAGCGTCTCCTGCATCGCCGCTTCGAGCTGCTTGATGTCGCGGCCCGACTTCCACTCTTCCTCGGGTTTGAGCGCGGTGTAGATCTCCATGTAATTGACGTCGGCGGTCTCGCCCTTCTCGGCACGGCCGATCATCGCCAGCGTGGTCTCGACCTCCGGGAATTGCTTGAAGGCCGCGGCGATGGTGTTGCTGGTCTTGATCGATTCGTTGAGCGAGGTCGACGGGATGCCCGTCACGCGCCACATGATCGAGCCTTCCTGCAGTTGCGGCATGAACTCCTTACCCAGGAAAGGGAACAGCGCCAGGCTCGCGACCAAGGCGACAAGCGCGCTGATCACGACCACTTTCTTGCGGCCCAGCGCCTTCGCCAACAGCGGCTGATAACCACGCTTGATCCTGGCCACCAACCACGTATCGCGCTCGGGCTTGGGCTTGAGAATCATCGACGCCAAGACCGGGATCAGCGTCAGGCTCAGGATCAGCGAACCGGCCATCGCGAAGGCGATGTTGAATGCCATCGGCTTGAACATCTTGCCTTCGAGGCCTTCCAGCGCGAACAGCGGCAGGAACACCACGATGATGATGCCGATCGCGAACGTGATTGGATTGGCCACTTCCTTAGCCGCGGCCAACACCGCAGAAGTCTTGTCGACCTTCTCTCCGTGTTCCAACCGCTCCGCCATGATCCGGAAGGCGTTCTCCACCATTACCACCGCGCCGTCGACCATCATGCCGATGCCGATCGCCAGGCCCGCGAGCGACATCAGATTGGCGGACAAGCCGACCTGCCCCATGCCGATGAAGGCAATCAGCATGGCCAGCGGCAGTGTGACGATCACGACCAGCGCTGAGCGGACCTCGCCCAGGAACAGGAACAGGATTACCGCGACCAGCAGCGAGCCTTCCACCAGCGCCCGCACCGCGGTTTCGACCGCCTTGTTGACGAGGTCAGTGCGCTCGTACATCGGCTTGAGCACCATGGTCTTCGGCAGTGCATCGCGCACCACGTCAAGCTTGCCCTTGACCGCCTCGACCACGTCCTTGGCGTTCTCGCCGATGCGGGCCAGCGCCTGGCCCATCACGACTTCCTGGCCGTCGCGGGTCACCGCCCCGAAGCGCGGCGCGGGGGCTTCGACCACGGTTGCCACGTCACGCAGATACACCGGCACACCGTCCTCCGACTTGAGCACGATCGCGCCGATGTCCTCGGTCGACTTCAGCAAACCCAGACCGCGCACCAGGAACTGCTCGCGGCCCACGTCCATCACGTTACCGCCGACCTGGCCGTTGTTGGCGGGGAGCGCGTTGATGACATCGCCGAAGCCCAGCCCGCGGGCGTAGAGGCGTTGCGGATCGATCTGCACCTGGTACTGGCGTTCGCCACCGCCCCAGGAACTAACGTCGTCCACGCCCGGTGCCGTGCGCAGGATCAGCCGCACGGTCCATTCCTGCCAGGTGCGCAGGTCCATGTCGGTGACCTGATCCTTGCTGACGCCGGGCGCTCGTTCGACGGTGTACCAGTAGACCTGCCCCAGGCCCGACGTGTTCGGGCCCATGCTGGGTTTGCCGTAACCCTCTGGCAGGCGGTCGCCGATTTCCTGCAGGCGCTCGTTGACCAGTTGACGGGCGAAGTAGATGTTCATGTCGTCCTTGAAATAGACCGACACGTACGACAACCCGAACAGGCTGACCGAGCGGATTTCCTGCACCTTCGGCAAGCCGGCCAAGGCCGACTCGACTGGGGTGGTGAGCAGTTGCTCGACATCCTCGGCGGCCAAGCCGGGGGATTCGGTGTAGACATTGACCTGGACTGGAGTGACGTCCGGAAACGCATCGATCGGCACGTTGCGCACCGCGCTGATGCCGAGGAAGGCCACCACCGCGAACACGATCAGGACCAGGAACTTGTAACGCAGGGAGAGTTCGACCAGGCGATTCAGCATGGCGCACCTCCCGCGCGGGCGGGATTGGCGTCAGAGGTCATCACTCTTCTCCCAACTGCGACTTGAGCATCTGCGCCTTGACGGCAAAGGCGCCTTCGACCACGACGGCATCGCCGGGCTTGAGGCCTTCGCGGATGACGGTGCGATCACCGATGGCTTCACCGGTGCGAACCGGCGCCGGTTCCAGCGCACCTGCCGCATTGCGGCGGAACGCCACCGTGTCGCCTTCCAACTGCACCAACGCGTCGGTCGGCACCGACACCGTGGTCGCGGCGGCGTTGCCGTCCTTGGCGACATCGCTGGCCTCGAAGAACACATCGACGTAATCGCCGCTGTGCAGGCGGTCGTCCCGGTTCGGAACCTCGATCCGCACCACCGCATTGCGGGTCGTGTCCGACGTGCGATGCGCGGGATGCTGAACGGTACCCTTCAGGCGCCCGCCGTTGAACACCACCGTCGCTTCCGTGCCGGGTGTGATGCGCGGAACGATCCCCGATGGCAGCTTGGCGTCGACCCAAACCACCGATTCATCGACCAGGCGGAACAGCGTCTTGCCCGGTTCAATTTTCTCGCCGACGACCACGGCATCCTCGGTGATTCGCCCGGCATGCGGCGCGGTCAAGGTGAACTGGCCGTTGCTGCGCCCGGCCGCCGTGCCCGGCAAGCCATACGCCTGTGCCGTTGCGCGAGCGCGATCGAGCGCGACCTGTGCCTCGTTGATGCGGCGCCCGGACACGGCCTCACGACCGAGTGCAGAGACGCGGCGCCATTCCTGTTCGGCGATGCGCAACTCTGCC
>JAFEEP010000306.1 GCA_018241045.1 Pseudomonadota bacterium
CCTTGGAGACATCGCCGAAACCGATGCCCTGGCGCGCCATGTCGGAAGCGCCGGCATTGGTGGTCATGATGAGGACGACATTGCGGAAGTCCACCGTCTTGCCGTGGTGGTCGGTCAGGCGCCCGTTGTCCATCACCTGCAGCAGGATGTTGAACAGGTCGGGGTGGGCCTTCTCGATCTCGTCGAGCAGGAGCACGCAGTGCGGCTGCTGGTCGACCGCGTCGGTGAGGAGGCCGCCCTGGTCGAATCCGACATAGCCCGGAGGCGCGCCGATCAGGCGCGAAACCGAGTGGCGCTCCATGTATTCCGACATGTCGAAGCGCACCAGCGGGATGCCCATGATCCCGGCCAGCTGCCGCGCGACCTCGGTCTTGCCGACGCCGGTGGGCCCGCTGAACAGGAACGAGCCGATCGGCTTGTCCGGATCGCGCAGGCCGGCCCGGCTCAGCTTCATCGCGGTGGAGAGCACCCCGATCGCCTTGTCCTGGCCAAACACCACGCGCTTCAGATCGCGCTCGAGATGTTCGAGCACCTTCTTGTCGTCGTTGGAGACCGACTTGGGCGGAATCCGCGCCATGGTCGCGATCACCTGTTCGATCTCGCGGGCGGTGATGGTCTTCTTGCGCTTGGAGGGGGGCAGCAGCATCTGCATCGCGCCAACCTCGTCGATCACGTCGATCGCTTTGTCGGGCAGCTTGCGGTCGTTGATGTAGCGCGCGGAAAGCTCCACCGCGGTCTTGATCGCCTCAGGCGTGTACTTGACCTTGTGATGCTCCTCGAAGGCCGTGCGCAGGCCCTTCAGGATCTTGATCGTGTCCTCGATGGTCGGCTCGTTCACGTCGATCTTCTGGAACCGGCGCAGCAGGGCGCGGTCCTTCTCGAAGTGATTGCGGAATTCCTTGTAGGTGGTCGAACCGATGCAGCGGATCGTGCCGCCCGACAGCGCGGGCTTCAGCAGGTTGCTGGCGTCCATCGCCCCGCCGCTGGTCGCGCCGGCGCCGATCACCGTGTGAATCTCGTCGATGAACAGCACCGCGTGGGGCATCTTCTCAAGCTCGCTCACCACCTGCTTGAGGCGTTCCTCGAAGTCGCCGCGATAGCGGGTGCCGGCCAGCAGCGCCCCCATGTCGAGCGAATAGATCACCGCGCCCATCAGCACCTCGGGCACCTCGCCCTCGACGATCTTGCGTGCGAGCCCTTCCGCGATCGCGGTCTTGCCCACGCCCGGATCGCCCACGTAGAGCGGGTTGTTCTTCGAGCGGCGGCAGAGAATCTGGATCGTGCGGTCCACTTCCGGTCCGCGGCCGATCAGCGGATCGACCTTGCCGGCCAGCGCCTTCTCGTTGAGGTTGACACAGAACTGGTCGAGCGCGGAATCCTTTTTCCCCGCCGCCTTGGCTTCGGCCTTTTCCTCGGGCGCGGGCTGGTTTTCCTCGGCGCCCTTGGGGCCGCGGTCTTCCATGCGTTTGCCGCCCTTGCCGATGCCGTGGCTGATGAAGCTCACCGCATCCAGCCGGCTCATGTCCTGCTGCTGGAGGAAATAGACCGCATAGGAATCGCGCTCGGAGAACAGCGCCACCAGCACGTTGGCGCCGGTCACCGTGTCCTTGCCCGAGGACTGCACGTGCAGGATCGCGCGCTGGATCACGCGCTGGAAGCCGGCGGTGGGGGCGGGATCGCCCTTCTCCTGGGTCTTGAGCGACTGGTATTCCTGATCGAGGTACTGCTTCACCACCTCGGCAAGGTCGTGCAGGTCCACGCCGCAGGCGGTCATCACCTGGGCGGCGTCGGGATCGTCGATCAGCGCCAGCAGCAGATGCTCCAGCGTGGCATATTCGTGGCTGCGTTCCGCGGCGTTGTGGAGCGCCGCGTGCAGCGTCTTTTCAAGGCTCTGGGCGAAGCTGGGCATTCAGGCGGGCTTTCGTTGGGGACTCGGGGACCGGGTCCCGCAGGGGGAAGTCGAACGATAGGACGGCTTTGTGGCCAGAACTTGAACGGCCAGACCCGTCGCTTGGGTTCAATATAGGGCGCCGCCCCGCGATTGTGAGAGGCGCCCGCAAGGTCATGTGTTGCCCGCGCCTGGCGGCGGTTTGAAAAAGGCTTCGGCGGCGAGGCGGTGCGCTGAGGCCTTGGCCTGATGCGCCTTCACCCGTGCGATCTCGGCCTCGAGCAGCAGGATGCGCCCGGCCAGTTCGTCCTGAGAATAGGAGTCGAGCGGTTCGGCCGCCAGCTTGCCGGCGTGATCGCCTTTGGGACGGGGTAGGTCATCGTCCATTGCGGTGCAACATTGGACGCCTTGCGCTTCGTGTCAACGCCCTGCATGAAACGCAAAACGGTCGCATGAGAGGTTAGACACAGGAACATTCATGCAGCCGCTTCCCGCTTCGATGACCGCGATCGCCATTGCCGCCCCCGGCGGGCCCGAGGTGCTCCAGCCCGTCACCCTTCCCGTGCCCGCGCCGGGGCCCGGCGAGGTGCTGGTCAAGGTTGCCTATTCCGGCGTGAATGGCCCCGACGTCGCCCAGCGCCAGGGGCTCTATCCGCCCCCGCCCGGCGCCTCGTCGATTC
>JAFEEP010000307.1 GCA_018241045.1 Pseudomonadota bacterium
CGCGCCTTCGTCGCCACCCCGCCTGAAGGCTTCACCTCGCCGGCGACCGTGCTGCCGGTGCAGATCTTCCTGTGGTCCGATGAGATCGACCGCGGCTTCGTCGAGCGCACCTCAGCCGCGATCATCGTCCTGCTGCTGTTCCTGCTGGCGATGAATGGCCTCGCCATCTACCTTCGCAACCGTTTCGAGAAACGCTGGTAATGACCACCCTTCACACCCTTGACCCCGTCGATGCCAAGATCACGGCGCGCGGCGTTTCCGTCTTCTATGGCGAGAAGCGCGCGATCGATGACGTGTCGATCGACATCAGCCCGCAGTACGTCACCGCCTTCATCGGGCCCTCGGGCTGCGGAAAGTCGACCTTTCTGCGCACGCTCAACCGGATGAACGACACCATCGCCGGGGCGCGGGTCGAAGGCGACATCGCGCTCGACGGGGTGGACATCTACAAGTCAGGCATGGACGTTGTGCAACTCCGCGCCCGGGTCGGCATGGTCTTCCAGAAGCCCAACCCCTTCCCCAAGTCGATCTTCGAGAACGTCGCCTATGGCCCGCGTATTCACGGCCTTGCCGCGAGCAAGGGCGAACTTGACGAGATCGTCGAACGTTCGCTCAAGCGCGCCGGCCTGTGGGAAGAAGTCAGGGATCGCCTGAACGACAGCGGAACCGCGCTGTCGGGCGGCCAGCAGCAGCGCTTGTGCATCGCCCGCGCGATCGCCGTCGACCCAGAGGTCATCCTGATGGACGAACCGTGCTCGGCGCTTGACCCGATCGCCACTGCGCGGATCGAGGAGCTGATCGACGAACTGCGCGGGCGCTACGCCATCGTCATCGTCACCCATTCGATGCAGCAGGCCGCGCGCGTTTCGCAGCGCACCGCCTTCTTTCACCTCGGCAAGATGGTCGAATACGGCAAGACGTCGGACATCTTCACCAATCCGCGCGAAGAACGGACCAAGGACTATATCACCGGAAGGTACGGTTAGGATGGCACAGGAACATACCGTCAAGGCCTTCGACGAGGACATCACCCGCCTGCGCGGCCTGATCGCGGAGATGGGCGGCCTTGCCGAAGTCTCGATCGGCGAGGCGATGCAGGCACTGGTCAAGGGCAACCGCGAACTGGCCGCCGAAGTGGTCGCGCGCGACAAGCGGATCGACGCGCTCGAGGCCGAGATCGACAAGCTCGCAGTGCGGATCATCGCCCTGCGCGCGCCGATGGCGGACGACCTGCGCGAAGTGATCGCCGCGTTGAAGATCGCCGGGGTGGTCGAGCGGATCGGCGATTACGCCAAGAACATCGCCAAGAGCACCAACAAGATCCAGAACCGCCGCCAGTTCGAACCGCTGACCCTGGTTCCGGCGATGGCCGACCTGGCCAGCGAAATGGTTCACGACGTCCTCACCGCCTATGCCGCGCGCGATGCCGTTCTCGCCGCGGAAATCGTCGCGCGCGACGACAAGGTCGATGCCTTCTACGAAAGCATCTTCCGCAACCTGGTCAGCCACATGATGGAGAACCCCGCGACGATTTCGAGCGCGGCGCAATTGCTCTTCGTGGCCCGCAATATCGAGCGGATCGGCGATCACGCCACCAATGTCGCCGAGATGGTCTATTACGCTGCGACCGGAAACTATCTCACCGACAAGGAAGACAAGACCGGAGTCTGAGCGCGATGAGCACCCCCCGCCTGCTGCTGGTCGAGGACGACCCCGCTCTTGCCGAGCTGCTCGAATTCCGCTTCACCGCCGAAGGCTACGCGGTCAGCGTCACCCCCGATGGCGATGAAGCCCTGCTGCTTGCCAGCGAGGAAGCCCCCGATCTGGTCGTGCTCGACTGGATGATCGAGGGGACGAGCGGGATCGAGGTCTGCCGCCGCCTGCGACGCGACAAGACAACTGCCCACGTGCCGATCGTCATGCTGACCGCGCGCGGGGCCGAGGATGACAAGATCCGCGGGCTCGATACCGGCGCTGACGACTATGTCACCAAGCCGTTTTCGCCGCGCGAACTGATCGCCCGGGTCAATGCGATCCTGCGCCGGATCCGCCCGGCGCTGGCCGGCGAAACGCTGAGCGTCGGCGATCTGACGCTTGACGCCACTGCGCACAAGGTCACCCGCAAGGGTCAGGTCGTCGCACTCGGGCCGACCGAGTTCCGTCTGCTCAAGTTCTTCATGGAACACCCCGGGCGGGTGTTCAGCCGCGGGCAGTTGCTCGACGCGGTCTGGGGCACCGACAGCGACATCGAACTGCGCACCGTCGACGTGCATATCCGCCGCCTGCGCAAGGGCATCGAGACAATGGGTGCGCCCGATCCGGTGCGCACCGTTCGTTCCGCCGGATACGCGCTGGAAGCTGTCTGATCGCTATTTCCGCGGCGCAACCAGTGTGTTGAGCCAGCGGATCACCTGCGCCTCCAGATCGATCCGTCGGTCGGACCAGCTGTGATCGGTCGGCGCATGGTAGGCGGTGACCTTGCTTCCGCCCTTGCTGCGCACCGCCTTGACCAGGTCGTCGGTGTGCCCGGCAAGGCCATCGTCCGAGGTCAAGGCCAATAGAGGCCTATCAACCAGGGCGGCGGCAGAATTGCGGAAATCGAATTCGGGCGGGAGCGCAATCAACTCATCGGCCATCTGCTCGGGCGAA
>JAFEEP010000308.1 GCA_018241045.1 Pseudomonadota bacterium
AGCCTCCCCGCGCCTAGTCTGCCGAGACTCTCACCGCGGTGAGAGTTCGCTGGCAACCAGGTTCAATCGCAGCGCCACCAAGATAAACAACATTAGCTTGGCATGCTTGCCACGGGTCTAAACTGGCATCCATGGAAAACGCGCTGCCAGCGCCACCCAACATCCCCTCAGACCCAACCTGGCCGGATGAGGCTGCGCTGGCCGCATTCCGCGCCTGGCTTCAAGGGGTGCCGAGCCGCGCCGCCGTGGACCGCTATCTGCCCGATCGCCGGACTGCCGGCGCATCGGCGCGCTCGGTGATCGGGCGAGTGAAACGCCAGCTGGTGGCCTTCGCGACGAGCCGCGCGCTGACGGACCTGGCCTCTACTTTGTCGGCGGCCAGTCCATCCGACCGGATACTCGCCAAGGCCGCCGCTGCCGCCATCGAGACGTTGCGCGGGATGCCGCCTCCGCAGCCTCTCATCGGCGACGCCGTCGAGCGCTGGCTACCCGTGCGGCTCGTGAGTGCACTGCACGCGGTGGGCATTCGCACGCTGGCCGACCTGACCCTTCGTGTGCCCAGGCGCCGGCGGTGGTGGGCAAGCCTCGCGGGGCTCGGGCCGGCGGGTGCCCGCCACATCGAGGCATTCTTTGCCCAACATCCTGCGCTGACCGAACGCGCTCGAGCGCTGATCACAGTGAACCAGGCGCAGGAACTGATCCCCTGGGAGCGACTGGTCGTCCCCGACGACGTCGATGGCTCACGGGGTACCTTTCGAGCGCCGCGGGCCAGCTGTGCACTCGACGCCAGCAACGACTACCAGGCCGTAAACGCATGGCTGTCGCTGCACGAGTCGGCGGCAACCCAGCGGGCCTATCGCAAGGAGGCCGAACGTCTGATCCTGTGGGCGATCGTCGAGCGTCGGCGGGCTTTGTCGTCGCTGACCACCGAGGACGCCATTGCCTACCGCGCCTTCCTGCGTCATCCGGGCCCACGCGCGCGCTGGGTCGGCGCACCACAGCCGCGGTCGTCGCCCGCGTGGCGCCCCTTCGCGGGCGACCTCTCGGCGCGCTCGGCAGCCTATGCGCTGTCGGTACTCAACGCCCTGTACCGCTGGCTCATCGAGCAGCGCTACGTGCTGGCCAACCCATTCGCCGGCGTCAAGTTGCGAGGCGGCCGGCCGGTGCAGCTCGACAGGTCTCACGCCTTTACCGAGCACGAGTGGAAGCTCGTCCGGGTCGTCGCCGAAGGCTTGGAGTGGTCCTACGGCTGGAGCGAGCCGGCCGCGCAGCGGCTGCGCTTCATGCTGGATTTCGCCTACGCCACGGGCCTTCGAATCAGCGAGCTCGTGGGCGCGCGACTGGGCGCGATCGACTCGGACGCGCGCGGCGACACGTGGATCCGGGTCGTCGGCAAGGGCCACAAGGCCGGCAAGGTCGTGCTGCCGCCGCTGGCCCGTGCCGCCCTCGATCGCTACCTTGTTCAACGGGGGCTGCCCGTGACACCCTCGAAGTGGCGTCCATCGACCACGCTGGTTGGCAGCCTTGGAGAGGATGGAAACGGGATTTCCTCGTGGCGGCTGTGGCGAGTGCTGAAACGGTTCTTCGCCACGGCGGCTGAAATCGTGGAGGAAGGCTCCCCGGCCCTTGCCGAGAAGTTGCGGCAGGCCACGCCGCACTGGACGAGGCACACGCATGCCACGCACCTGCTCGAAGGCGGCGCCGAGCTGACCACGGTGCGCGACAACCTGCGGCACGCCTCGCTCGCCACGACCTCGATGTACCTGCACACCGACGATGCCCGACGGGCCAAGCAGGTGGCCGATCGGTTCGCGGCGCCGCGTTCGTAGCCTACAGTCGTCTCGCCTACACGCACACCGCACCACCCATGCAGCCAATCACCTGCGACGCCTGCCGTCAGCCCACGCTCACCCACGATGTCGTGAACTACGGGTCGATGGAGGGTGGCTACCGGCAGCTCTGCGGCCGATGCTTCAACGAGGCCGCCGCCAGCCGCCTCGGGCTACAGGGGTTCGAGCACGTGGTGTTCGAACCTGTCCGCATGATCGACGGGCGCGGCACCGAGCACGAGTTCCGGTTTCGCACCCGGCTGTTCGGGCCCGGCATGGCAATCGACGCGTTCGAACTGCGCGATGGCAGCCCGGCCGGCTATGAGTTTCAGGTGATCGGCGAGCCTGACGACGACCCTCTGGAGTTGCTGGGCAAGCTCATTGGCAAGATGCGCCGGGCCTTGGCTCTCACCCACATCGAGGACTCTGACCACGGACCGCAGGTAAACGATCGCCTGATCCTGCGTGGCATTGTCAGCAGCGATCCCGACGAGGACCACCGAGTGCCGATGCTCGTCATCGATGGTCGCGAGATTTCCTGGGACGAACTCGGCCACATGGTGGCGACCTTCGAGGGCTGGCAGTTCAAGCTGGAGTTCCGCGACCGGAGCGAAGAGGTCTGACCCGGCAGATCGCGAGAAACCGCAGGGCGCGGTCCGCATGGGGCTGCCAGCGACGAAGCGCACCAATCTACTGAGATGGACCCGACGCCCTCCCTTCGGGGAGACTGCGTACCCCTTGTTATCGAATGGCATGGAGGCCCATCATGGAAGTCGACGTTCTCGGTATCGATCTGGCCAAGCGCGTGTTCCAACTCCACGGCGCGACGCGCACCGGCGTTGTCGTGCACCGTTCGAAGGTCAGCCGGCCTTCTTTCCTGGAGTCGATTCGGCGCTTGAGTCCGAAGCTCGTGGTGATGGAGGCGTGCAGTTCGGCCCACCACTGGGCTCGGGTCCTTCAGCGCCAGGGGATCGAGGTCCGCTTGATCAGCCCGCAGTACGTCGCGCCGTTCGTGAAGACCAACAAGAACGACCGCAACGATGCCGAGGCGATCGTCGAGGCCGCCAGCCGGCCGTCGATGCGGTTCGTTTCGATCAAGACCGTTGAGCAGCAGGACCTGCAGGCACTGCACCGACTTCGTCAACTGCTGGTCCAGCAGCGCACCGCAATCATCAACCAGGTGCGCGGTGTACTGGCCGAGCGCGGCATCGTTGTCGCTCAGTCGCCCACAGCGTTCCATCGGGCCATGCCGACAGTCCTGGCGGGCCAGGACGATGAGCTCTCGCAGTTCTGCCGCGGCCTGCTGGTAGAACTGCTGGAGCATCTGAAGTCGGTCGAGGAGAAGATCGACAGTTGCGATGCAAGGGTCAAGGTCTTCATGGCCAGCTCACAGGCCTGCAAGAGGATCGGCGAGATCGACGGTGTCGGTCCTCTCACTGCCACCGCGATCGTGGCGGCCGTGGGAGACGCCAGCGAGTTCAAGAACGGACGGCACCTGGCGGCCTGGCTCGGCCTGGTGCCGCGGCAGTACTCTTCGGGAGGGAAGTCCAAGCTCTACGGCATCAGCAAGCGAGGCGACACGTACCTGCGAACGCTGCTCATCCACGGGGCTCGAGCCGTCTTGCGCTATGTCGCAGGCAAGACCGACTCGCAGAGCAGATGGCTTCAGCAACTCATCGAACGACGCGGCTACAACCGCGCCGCGGTGGCGGTGGCCAACAAGAACGCGCGCATCATCCAAGCACTATTGAGCAGCGAGCGCGCCTACGTGCGGCCGGCCGCGGTGGGATCCTGATGGACGCCGCTCGTCACCTGAAGCGCCGCTTGCTCCCCAGGCTCGAATGCGCCCATGCGCATTCGATGCCTGTGGCGAGCGTGCGAGGCCATCGTGCCGGCCTCAAGGATGCGCTTCGCCGGGTGCTCGCCCGTTCGGTGCTCGCACCTGCGGTGCTGCGCTCCGCTGCGGCCTGCGCGCCCGTCCTTGACCCCGCCACGAGGCCGAGCAGCTCATGCAGATCGAAGCAATCAGCTGCCGCCAAGTCGACTCGCCCCGCGTCGAAAGCGCACCAATCTGCACGGCGATCCACACGGCCCGATTTCGGGTGCCCATGCTAAGTGCTTGTCAGCCGTGGACTTCGGCCGCCGAAGCGCACCAATCCGCACAAGAAGTACGAACCGCATCGGAAAGGAGATCTTCACACCCAGCGCAGGTTTGCGTAGCACTACCAACGTGATGACGAACCGGTCAGACCAGCATCTCGGGATCCTGCTTTTCGTGCCGGCTGAGCAATCGAGCCGCCAATCTGCTGAGGACGAGATGCGCGAATCTCATCGAGGCTGCGGGCATGTGAACGCTGTGCCCTTCAAGCGAGCCGGATACATGCGTGCAGACCACTTCCCATCACCACGTAGGGCTTGCAAAGGGCGTCGGGTCCATACATGCACGAAAAGTACGACTACCCCTTCCTGCGCGAGCGAGACCTTGATCTCGCCCATCTTCTTCAATCCCAGCAGGCTGCCGGTGCCGATCGGGTCTCGGCCGTACTCGGCGGGCATCACGATGCCGACCAG
>JAFEEP010000309.1 GCA_018241045.1 Pseudomonadota bacterium
TACTGCGTGGAATGGGAATGCACCCCCGCAGCCCCGGCGCCTACCCCCAGCAGAACCGCGCCAAGGCCCTGGCCTATCGCGCGATCCGGCGCGTGCGGGGTTAGGACGAGGGCATCACCCGGGCGAGAAAGTCGACAACGGCAGCGTTGAACTCGTCGTTCCTGTCACCGGCAACCATGTGTCCCGCCCCGCCGATGTCGGCGATCTCAAGATGGGGAACGCGGCGGCGCAGATCGGCCACGCCATCGTCGTCGACCATGTCGCTCTTCATGCCACGCACCAGCAGGGTCGGCACCCGGTCGGTCCAGTCCGCATCGTCCATCATCTTGAGGAGGAACCGGGGATCGCCGCGTGGACTGTCCATCCAGCGCGGATCCCAGTGCCAGCGAAAACGGTTATCCTGGCCCCGGCGCAGGTTCTTGTTGAGGCCCGACAGATCCTTTGGCCGGGGGCGGTCCGGGTAATATGCCGAAATCGCATCGGCCGCTTCTTCAAGGCTGGCAAAACCATCGGGATAAGCGGTCATGAATGCGGTTATCTTGGCCACCCCCTTCTGGTTCATCTTGGGAACCACGTCGACCAGCACCAGGGCATCGGGATCGAGCCCGCGCGAGGCAGCGACCATCGCCGTGATCCCGCCCAGCGACGCCCCGACCAGCGCCAGCGGACGGCTGCCGATGGCGGCCACCGCGGCAAGGTCGTCAGCCCTCGTTTCGAGGCTGTAGTCGGCGTCGGATGACCAGTCGCTGTCGCCATGCCCGCGCAGGTCATAGTTGATCGCGAAATAGCCCGCTTCGGCCAGTTGCCGTTCGGCCTTGTCCCACGAATGGCGGGTCTGCCCACCGCCGTGCCCCAGCACGACCGTCGGCGCGCCGCGTCGCCCGGCGACGTCGGCAACGATCGAAATGCTTTCGGTGACGGGGATGCGGATCGTCTGATGGTCCATCTGCGACACCTTGCCCGCCCGCTCCCCCACGTCAACCGGATTTTTAATCGTTCGATTAAGTCGCAATGAAGTGCAGCGCGAAGCGATGGTCTTGTCGCGATCCGCGCCGGACGGCATTGTGGCAAGCCTTGGACAAGGAATGCCCGCCCATGCTTCGCCCTGCCTTGATCGTCGCCGCCCTGATGCTTCCGCTGACGGCACAAGCGGAAACGCTCTATGTTCGCGCCGGGCATCTCGTCGATCCCGAGGCGGGGCGGGTGCTCGATGACCGGCTGCTGCGGATCGAGGACGGGCGGGTCGCGGCGATCACCGCCTGGTCACCGCCCCCGGCGGGCGCCCGTATTGTCGATTGGTCCGGCTTGTGGGTCTTGCCCGGGCTGATCGATATGCACGTACACCTGGCCGATGTCGGGCAAAGCGCCAACGTGCTTGAGCCGCTGCTCCATTCAGTGGGCGAGATCGCCTATATCGGCGCGCGCAATGCACGCACCACCCTGAACGCCGGGTTCACCACCGTTCACGATGTCGGATCGTTCCGCGGCTATGCCAACATCGACCTGCGCAACGCGATCAACCGCGGCGACGTACCCGGCCCGCGGATCAGCGCCGTAGGTGGCTACATCACCATTCCCGGCGGTGGCGGCGAAGTAACCGGCATGGCGCCGGACGTAACCGTACCCGCCGATATGCGCGTCGGCGTCGTGACCGATGCCGCCGACACCACGCGCAAGGTCAACGCCCTGTTCCAGAACGGCGCGGATTCGATCAAGCTGATCGCCACCGGCGCGGTGCTTGCCGAAGGGACCGAGCCGGGTCAGCAGGAATTGAGCGAGGACGAGATGCGCGCCGCCGTGGCGGTTGCCAGGGCGCGCCATTCGTGGGTCACCGCCCACGCCCACGGCGCGGAAGGGATCAAGTCCGCGCTGCGCGCCGGCGTGCGCGGGATCGAACACGCCAGCCTGATCGACGACGAAGGCATCGCCCTGGCCAAGGCCAGCGGCGCGTTCCTCGACATGGACATCTACGACGGCGACTACATCGACGAAATCGGCAAGCGCGATGGCTGGACCCCGGCGATCCTGCGCAAGAACCTGGAAACCACCGAAGCCCAGCGCCAGGGCTTTGCCAAGGCGGTCAA
Organism: Pseudomonadota bacterium; assembly: GCA_018241045.1. Classification (GTDB taxonomy): domain Bacteria; phylum Pseudomonadota; class Alphaproteobacteria; order Sphingomonadales; family Sphingomonadaceae; genus Novosphingobium. The sequence goes on from JAFEEP010000309.1 coordinate 2,085, forward strand.
GGCGGGGGTCAAGCTTGCCTTCGGCACCGATGCCGGGGTCTATCCCCACGGACTCAACGCCCGGCAGTTCAAATACATGGTCCGTTACGGGATGACGCCAATGCAGGCGATCCAGTCGGCCACGACGGTGGCGGCGCAGATGTTGGGATGGAGCAAGGACGTCGGGGCGTTATCGGCGGGGCACTATGGCGACATGATCACAGTGGCGACGGACCCATTGGCCGATATCAGCACGCTGGAAAACGTGACACACGTGATGAAGGGCGGCGAACTCGTCCGCTAGCTCATCAGAAAGGCGACCAGCGCCTTGACCTTCTTCTGGCGCCATTGCGGCGGCGGGGCGACCATCCAATAGGCGAAGCGGCAAGCCTCGCGCTCTGCCGCCGGGTCTTCGACCAGCAGCGCGGGAACGCGGGCGCGGCCCAGCCCGGCCTGGGCCGCGGCAAGCGCCTGGCCGGCATCGCCGACGTTGAGCGGGGCGACCTCGTTGCTCCCGCCGGGCAGCGCATCGCCTGGCCAGGCGATCCACGGCCCTTCGCCCACGGTGACACGCGCGGCCTCGCCCAGTTGCACGCCTTCGAGATCCCCCGGACCTTCGCTCCAGCGCACCGCGAGATCGAGGTTGGCTTCGGTGAAATCGACCGCCGCGTCGGGGACCAGGCTGATCCGCACGTCGGGATTGGCGGCGCGGAACGCCGCGAGCCGTGGGGCGAGCCAGGCGGCAAAAACGTCGCGCGGGCAGGCGATGGTGTAGACCAGGCTCGATTGCCCCGCCTGCATCGCCTGAACCGCATCCTCGAAATGGAGGAAACCGATGCGCAGCGGTTCAAGCCCGGCCTGTGCCTCCTCGGTCAGTTCCAGCCCCTTGGGGGTGCGACGAAACAGCACCACGCCCAGCACGTCCTCAAGCGCACGAATCTGCTGACCGACAGCCGCCGGGGTCACCGCCAGCTCGTCCGCCGCGCGCGTGAACGAGAGGTGCCGCGCCGCCGCGTCGAACACGCGCAGGGCGTTGAGGGGCAAATGCGTGCGCTTCATGGGGCGCCTCTAGCCCGCTGTCGCAGGCGCCGCCAGTGGGAAGAACGGGATCGCCGCTTCGAACAATTCGCCGTCACCGCGGCGGAAGGTGTAGTGTCCTTCCATGCTGCCGTGCGGCGTGGTCAGCGGGCAGCCCGAGACATAGTCGTGGCTTTGCCCGGGTTCGAGCACCGGTTGTTCGCCAACCACTCCATCCCCATCAACCAGATTGACCATCCCGCGTCCGTCAGTGATCCGCCAGTGCCGGGTCAGCAGCTGGACAGTATGATCCGAATGGTTCTCGATCCGGATGTGATAGACCCAGAACCACTTGCCCGCGTCGATCCGCGACTGTTCGGGCAGGAAATTGACCGCCACCCGGACGGTGATGCCCTCGGTCAGGGCGGCGTGCTGGAACAACTCCTTCATGACGCCAAGGTAGCGCTGCGCGGGGCGTCCGACAATGGCGCAACGCAGACGTATTCTGCGCATATGCCCCCTGCCCATCCCTTGCCGCATCCCGACACGCTGATAGTGGTGCGATCATGCACAATCCCCCGCCCGTGACAGAGCCCTTTCTGCTTGCCCTGATCATCATCTTCGCGCTGCCCTGGCTGGTCTGGCGGCTGGGGCGGACCGACTACTACGCGCCGCTGGTGGTGGTGCAGATCGTCGGCGGAATCCTGCTTGGGCCGGGCGTGCTGGGCGCGGTCTTTCCCGCCTACTACGAAACGGTGTTCACCCCGCAGGTCATCAGTGCACTCAACGGAATCGCCTGGTGGGCGGTGATGCTGTTCGTCTTCGTCGCCGGGCTCGAACTCGATCTGGAAGAGGCGTGGCGTTGGAAGGGCGAGACCGGGCTGACGGCGGGCCTTGCCCTGGGCGTCCCGCTCGTGCTGGGCGCGGCGGCGGCGCTGGTGCTGCTCAACCTGGGCGATCCGGCGCAGTGGATCGGGGCAAAGGGGGTGCGCTGGCAGTTCGTGCTGGGCGTGGGCATGGCTTGCGCGGTCACGGCCCTGCCGATCCTGGTCCTGCTGATGCAGACGCTGGACATCCTGCGCACCCCGCTGGGCCAGCGGATGCTGCGCTATGCCAGTCTTGACGACGTGATGATCTGGGGCGTGCTGGCGCTGATCCTGCTCGACTGGGAACGGGTGACCCGCCAGGTCGGGTTCCTCGCGGGATTTGCCGTGGCCGTGGTGCTCGTGCGCAAGCTGATCGCCGCCATCCCGCAGCGCGATCGCTGGTACCTGGCGCTGGTCTGGCTGGCCGCCTGCGGCTACCTCGCCGACTGGTCGGGGCTGCATTACATGGTCGGGGCGTTCCTCGCCGGGGCGGCGCTCGACGCCAAGTGGTTCGGGATCGAGGCGATCGATCGCTTCCGCGAAACCGTGCTGCTGGCCTTCATGCCGGTGTTCTTCCTCTCGACCGGACTGCGTACCAATTGGGACATGGGCGGGCTGGCGGTGTTCGGCGCCGCCGCGCTGCTGCTGACAGCGATGATCGTCGGCAAGCTGGCCGGCGTGGGCCTGGCCGGCAAGCTGCTCGGCTGGGGCAAGGGCGAAAGCTGGATCATCGGCTGGCTGCTTCAGACCAAGGCGCTGATCATGATCATCTTCGTCAACGTGCTGTTCGACAAGGCGATCATCACCAACGGCGCCTTCACAGCGCTGCTCCTTGCCGCGATCGGCTCGACCATGCTGACGATCCCGATCGTCGCCCCGGCGCTGAAGCGTCTGGAAAGCCTGACCCGCAAGGCAGGGTGAGCGTGGTCATTCCCGATCGGCCAGCACATTTTCGGGCGGACAGCGCAAGGTGAAGCTGTAGCCCTGCGGCGGATAGGCGACCTCCACCTCGCCGCGCAGTCGGGCGCGAGGAACCTCCTCGATGATCCGCGATCCAAAGCCCTTGCTCGCGGGCGGACGCACCGCCGGCCCGCCGCTTTCGCGCCAGCACAGCACGAAACGTTCGTCCGCACCGCTGCCGACCAGTTCCCAGACGATCTCGACCTGCCCGCCCGGCACGGACAACGCGCCATACTTCTCGGCGTTGGTCGCCAGCTCATGCAGCGCCATGCTGACCGCTTCGGCGGCCGATGGCTGGATCACCACCGCCGGTCCGCAAAGGACGATCTGCTTGCGCCCTTCCTCCAGAAAGCGCAGCTGCGCCTCGATCAGCTCGTCGAGAGGGACTGCCGACCAGCTGCGATGGACCAGCACATCCTGGTTCGCCGCCAGCCCTGCGATGCGCTGTTCGAGCCGCTTGATGAAATCGGGCCCACTTGTCGCGGTGCGCCGGGCAAGCGACTGCACCACGGTCAGCAGGTTCTTGGAACGATGATTGACCTCCATCAGCAGCATCTCGATCCGCCGTTCGGCGTCGCGCTGTTCGGTGACGTCGGTGTTGGTCCCGAACCAGCAGACCACGCCGCCGCGGGCATCACGCAGCGGCACCGCGCGCGACAGGAACCAGCGATAAGTGCCGTCCGTGCCGCGCAGGGGAAAGGTATCTTCCCACGCCTCGCCACTGTCGAAGCATTCGCGGATGTGCTGGGTCACCCGTTCGACATGGTCAGGGTGGTGGACCTTGCGCCAGCCCCAGCCTTCCATCTCGTCAAGAGTCGTTCCGGTGTAGTCGAACCAGCGACGGTTGTACCAGTAGATCCACCCCGCCGGATCGGCGATCCAGGCGAGTTGCGAAATGTTGTCGGCCATCAGCGCAAAGCGCTGTTCCGAATGATCGAGCGCCTGCCGGGTCTGCACCTCGTCGGTGATGTCGCGGACAATCGTGCTCGCCCCGATGATCGTCCCCGCGCGATCGCGCACCGATGAGACGAGCAGCGCCACATGGATCTCGCTGCCGTCCCTGTGCAGCCTGATCGTTTCCATCCGGGTCGTCCGCGCGCCCTGCCTGACCTCGGCGAGGATGCTGTCCTCTTCGTCCTGACGGTCGGCGGGAATGATCCGGCGGATCGACTGGCCGATCATTTCGGCCGCGCTCCAGCCGAAGATCGCTTCGGCCGCCGGATTCCACGACAGGATGCGGCTGCTCAGATCCTTGGCGATGACCGCCGCGTCGCTCGAATTGACGATCGCCGCAAACAGGTCACCCTGATCCATTCCGGTTGCCGTATCACCCATCCCGGTCGCGCTCCCGCGCGATCATGGCGGCAACAAGCGCGGCACGCAAGTCGCGGGGCGGCGTTTACAATCCCGCCTTGGTCAACGCCTGATCAAGATCGGCGATCACGTCATGCGGGTCTTCCAGCCCGACGTTGATCCGCAGCATCCCCTCGCTGACCCCCATCTCGGCGCGCGCTTCGGCACTGACCGAATAATGCGTGGTCGAGGCGTTGTGGCACATCAGCGAGCGGGCATCCCCGATGTTGTTCGATATGTCGATCAGCTTGAGCGCGTCGAGCAGGATGAAGGCCTGCTTGCGATCCTCGACCTCGAAGCTGAAGATCGGGCCGCAGGCGTCCATCTGCTGCATCGCCAGGTTGTGCTGGGGATGGCTGGGCAGGCCGGGGTGACTGATCCGCGGCACCCGCCCTTCGAGGAAGTGACCGACCGCCAGCGCGTTCTCGCTCTGCCGCCGAGCGCGCAGGTCGAGCGTCTCCATGCCCTTCAGCACCACCCAGGCGTTGAACGGCGAAAGGTTGGGCCCGGTGTTGCGCTGGAAGGGCAGCAGCACGTTGTTGATGAAGTCCGCCGTGCCGACGACCGCCCCAGCCAGCACGCGGCCCTGCCCGTCCATCAGCTTGGTCGCCGAATAGGCCACTACATCGGCACCGAACTCGATCGGGCGCTGCAGCGCGGCGGTGCAGAAGGCGTTGTCGACGACGCTGGTGATCCCGTGCTTCTTCGCCAGCCCGCAGACGAAGGCCAAGTCGACGATGTCCATCGTCGGGTTGGCAGGGGTTTCGAAGAAGAACACCTTGGTATTGGGCCGGATCGCCGCTTCCCACTGCGCGTTGTCGCGCGCGTCGATCGTGGTCGAGGTGACGCCGAAGCGCGGCAGCAACTGATCGACCAGCCAGCGGCACGAACCGAAGGCGGCACGCCCGGCGACAACGTGATCGCCCGCGCTCAATTGACACAACAACGCCGCGGTCATCGCCGCCATGCCCGACGCCTGGACGCGGCACGCCTCGGCCCCGTCGAGCAGGGCGATGCGCTCCTCCAGCATGGCCACGGTGGGGTTCTGGAGGCGCGAATAGGTCATCCCCGCGTCCTCGCCGCGGAACCGCGCTTCGGCGATCTCTGCGCTCTCGTAGCTGTAGCCCGAGGTGAGGAACAATGCCTCGCTCGTCTCGTTCTGCTCGCTGCGCCATGTTCCGGCGCGTATCGCCTGGGTGGCGGGACGCCAGGTGCTGGTGATCGAGCGGTCTTTTCCGGTGGTGCGTTTCATGACGGGTGCGGCTGTAGGTGCGGGGCACCCGGCGCGCAAGAGCGTTGCACTCGTCCCGCCGGCCCGATAATCCCGCCGCGATGGGCGCGCGCTTCACTTCCGATCGGGATCCGTGGGACTGGTGCGCGGTGCTGGCAATGGCCTTCCTCGCGCTGGCCTGGTGGCGGCTCAACATCCCCTCGAAGATCTATTTCGACGAAATCCACTACGTCACCGCCGCGCGCAAGATGCTGGATGGCGCCCGCGTCAATGCCGAGCATCCGATGCTGGGCAAGGCGATCATTGCGGCCGCGATCCGCTGGCTAGGCGACAGCCCGCTGCATTGGCGCATTCCCTCGGCAATCGCCGGGGGAATTGGACTCTACGCCTTTTCGCGGCTGGTCTGGTTCGCCAGCGGCAATGCCCGCGCGACCATTATGGCCGCGTTCCTGCTCGCCACCGACTTCA
>JAFEEP010000030.1 GCA_018241045.1 Pseudomonadota bacterium
CCTGCCCGTGGCCGACGGCCGCGAGCGCGCGATCGAGTTCTTCATGCCCGTGGGCCAGAGCGGCGAGTCGCAGCAGTGGATCAGCTCCAGCATGCGCCTGCTGTCTCTGGCCGCGCGCGGCGGCTTCCTGGAGCGCGCGCTGTCCGACATGCGCAAGGTCGCCTGGGACCGCGGCCCCGTGCGCCTGGGCACTTTCACCCGTGCCGACGGCGCCCAGGTGCCGCTGTGGCACGACTCCGAGGTCGCCGCCGTGGCCTACGCGGTGCAGAACATCCTGGCGCGCCGCGTGCAGGAGCCGCAGCAGCAGGTGCTGCCGCTGGACGAGCCCGAGATGCCTGCCGGCAACCCGCCCGCCATGGCCGGCAAGAAATGCCACGAATGCGGCGCCCACGCCGTGATCCGCAAGGACGGCTGCGACTACTGCACCCAGTGCGGCGCCATCGGCAGCTGCGGCTGAAGTGAAACGACACCCCTGTGGCGCTGCGCGCCTCCGTGCGGCCGCCAGAGGCGGCAGCTCTTCGGAGCCGCGCCCCTCAGCCCCCGCTCTCGCATCACTGCGCGATGCGGGCAGGGGGTGAGAGTTGCGGCTCCAAGCCCGCCTGCGCGGGCTTGGACAGCTCGAACGCCCCGTGCCTCTGGCAGGGGGCTGCTCGCAGCCATCGCTGCGGGGCGGCCCTTGGCTTGCTGCCCTGACTGAGGTCGCGCCAGTTTCATGCGTCGCGGGTTGCGCAACGCGCCTTCATTCAAGCCTTCTGATAGACATCCTCGAAGCTGCGAAACCCCTTGATTTCTATGGGGTTGCCAAATGGGTCGAGGAAGAACATCGTCCATTGCTCGCCGGGCTGTCCCTCGAAGCGAACCTGCGGCTTGAGCACGAATTGGGTGCCGGCGGTTTCCAGCCGGGCCGCCATGGCCTGCCAGTCGGCAAGCTCCAGCACCAGGCCGAGGTGGGGCATGGGGACCAGCACGTCGCCGACATGGCCGGTGCGTGCCGTGGCGAAAGGCTCGCCCAGGTGGAGCGAGAGTTGATGGCCAAAGAAGTCGAAATCGACCCAGGTGTCGGTGCTGCGGCCTTCGGCGCAACCGAGGATGCCGCCATAGAAGCGGCGTGCCTCGGCGAGATCCCGGACGTTGTAGGCAAGGTGGAAAATGCTGCGCATGGATGTGTGGCCGAAGGCTTCGCAATCAGGGGCGTTGTTACTCGACCTGAATTTTCCCATCTTTCACGATCTTGGCGAACCGCGCGGTTTCCGTGGAGATGCGCGCCGCGAAGTCCGCGGGGGAACTGCCCAGCGGCTCGCAGCCGCCCGTGCCCACGCGCTTTGCGAACTCCGGGCTCTTGATGACGGCCAGCATCCGGGCGTTCAGGCGGTCCACGATCGGCCTCGGGGTTCCCGCGGGAGCGAGTACTCCATACCAGGTCTCGATACCGAACTCCTTCAACCCGGACTCTTCCATGGTGGGCACATCGGGAAGGAAGGGGGTGCGCGCGTGCGTGGTGACGGCCAGGGCGCGCAGCCTGCCGGTGCTGATGTGCTGGGTGAGGGTGGTGATGCTGTCGAAGGACATGTTCACCTGCCCGCCCAGCAGGTCGGCCGTCAGGGGCGCGCTTCCCTTGTAGGGCACATGCAGCAGTGTCGTGCCAGTCTCGTTCTGGAAGATGGTGCCAATCAGGTGCTGGGCGGTTCCGTTGCCATTCGAGCCGAATGACAGCTTGCCCGGCGACGCCTTGGCGAGAGCCACCAGCTCGGCCACCGTCTTCACGGAGGTCACCTCAGGGTTGACCACCAAGGCATTGGGAACCATGGCCACCGTGGTGATGGGGGCCAGGTCCTTGACGAAGTCATAGGGCAGCTTTTTGTAGACGCTCGGGGCGATGGTGTGGTGCACGGCGCCCATCAGCAGCGTATAGCCGTCTGGCTTGGACTTGGCCACGTAGTCGGCTCCCAGCGTCGTCCCGGCGCCGGGCTTGTTCTCCACGATGACGGGCTGGCCGAGGCTCTTGCCGAGCTGCTCGCCCAGAGCGCGTGCCACGAGATCCGTGGTGCCCCCCGCGGGAAACGGCACCACGATGGTGATGGCCTTGGCCGGCCACTCCTGGGCCGATGCCGCGGTGGCAAGGCCCAGGCATGCGCCCGCCGCCAGAACGGCGCGACGTGTCAACCGATGCTTCATTGCTTGTCTCCTGATGTCGTTGTATGGCCGCGCACCGCGGCCGATTGATGGGGAAGCGGGGGGGCTGCATCAGCCTTTGGGGTAGCCCGGCATGGCGAACCGAATCGCATCCAGCTCGCCTTCCAGCTTGCGGGCCGTTTCGGTGTTGAGCCTGGCCAGCGGCGGCCGGACGGTTTGCCACCCGGCGTGGCCGGAATACAGGGCCACGACGTGCTTCATCGCGGCAATCATGTAGCCGCCCTGGAACACCTTGCGCACCTGGTCGGCTGCCTGTTGCAGCGCCTTGCCGTCGGGGCCGTTCCAGCCTTCGATGACGCGGTGGATGCCGCCGGGGTTCATGTTCACGGTCGCGCTGATGCAGCCCGCCGCGCCGAGCGGCAGTGCCGTCGACAGGAACGATTCGCTGGCGGGGAATACGTCGAACCCATCGGCCGCGAAGTGGTCGAGCATGGCCTTGGTGTTGTCCCAGTCGCCGGACGAATCCTTCGCGCCCGCGATGACCGTCGGATAGCGCTTGAGCAGCCGCTCGATGAGGCTCAGCGTGATGGGCACGCAGCTCATCTGCGGGATGTGGTACAGGTAGACGGGAGCGCAGCCGGTGCCCACCCGTTCGATGAGCTCCGCGTAGTAGGCGAAGACGCCGTCTTCCGAGACGCCCTTGTAGAAGAACGGCGGCAGCACGAGCAGCCCTGCGGCTCCCGCTTGGCTCGCATGGCGCGAGAGTGCCACCGCATCAGGCAGCGCGCAGGCCCCGGTGCCCGGCATGAGCCTGCTGCCCGGAATGCCGGCCGCGAGCAGCGCGTCGGTCAGCCCGATGCGCTCGGCGGTGGTGAGGGATGCCGCCTCCGAGTTCGTGCCGAAGATCGCGAGCCCTGCGTGGTTCTCGGCGAGCCAGCGGCAGTGGGCGATGAACCGGTCCGTGTCCGGCTCCAGGCTGCTGGTGAAGGGGGTGAGGACAGGCGCGAGCGCGCCGCGTATGCGTTGTGTCATGGTCTTGGTGCTTCCGGTGCGTTGGGGGATTTCAAACGGGCCTGGCGCCCACCGTGAACGTGAAGTCGGCGACGCCTTGCACGCCGCCCGCCACGACGTCGCCAGGCTGCAGGGCCCCGACGCCGGCCGGCGTGCCGCTGAAGATCAGGTCGCCAGGCCGCAGTGCCACCGCCCGTGAGATGTGGCTGATGACTTCGGGGACCGACCAGATCAGTTCCGTGAGGTCTCCGGTTTGCTTCGGCATGCCGTTGACCTGGAGCCAGATCCGCCCTTGCGTGGGATGGCCCACCGCATCGGCCGGATACAGGGGGCTGCACGGCGCCGATGCATCGAAGCCCTTGGCCCAGTCCCATGGGCGCGACAGCTTCTTGGCGACGTCTTGAATGTCGCGGCGCGTCAAGTCCACTCCCACGCCGTAGCCCCACACCAGGTCCAGCGCGTCTTCCGGGCTGACGTTGCTGCCGCCGCCCTTGAGCGCGACAACCATCTCGACTTCGTGGTGGAGGTTCGAGGTGAGCGTGGGATAGGGAATTACGCCGGCCGCTTCCACGACGGCGTCGGCCGGCTTGGAGAAGAAGAACGGCGGTTCGCGCTTGGGGTCCTGGCCCATTTCACGGGCATGGGCGGCGTAGTTGCGGCCCACGCAGAAAACGCGCCGGATGGGAAAGCGTGCAGAACTGCCTGCGACCGGCAGCGAGCTCGCTGGCGCGGGTGGGATGACGAAGTCTGTCATGGGGCCGTGTCTCCTTGGTGATGAAGAAGTTTCTGCGACCCGCCCCAATGGAGCCAGCGCCGGGCAGATAGTCAGACAACAAAATTCTTTTACTTTTGGTGGGTCATGGCGGTACATTGGCGTCATGGACACACGCTATCTGCAGAGCTTTGTCGCCGTCGTGGAACTGGGCTCCATGGCCGAGGCGGCACGGCGGCTCGATCTGACGCCCGCCGCGATCGCGGCACGGGTGAAGGCCCTGGAATCCGATATCGGCGCTCCGCTGGTGCAGCGCTCGGGCCGATCCGTGCGGCCGACGGAGACGGGCCTCAAGATGCTCGACCGGGCAAGGAACCTGCTGCGGGACGTTCGGGACCTGCATGCGGTGGCTGGCGATGGTGTTTCGGTCGGTGAACTCAGCCTGGGCGTTTTCGGATCGGCCATGACGGGCTTGCTTCCGCCCGTCCTGAAGCGCCTCTATGACCGCTACCCCGACCTGTCGGTGTTCGTTGCACCGGGCAGTTCCGTCGAGTTGTGCCGCCAGGTGGCCACCGGCGCCCTCGATGCCGCCATCGTCGTCGAGCCGCAGTTCGCCGTCAGCAAGGGCTGTGTCTGGAGCCCGCTCATCGAGGAAAAGCTTGTCGTGGTGGCGCCCCGGCAGATGGCGGACAGGCCGGCGCACGAGCTGCTCGCCAATGAGCCCTTCATTCGCTACGACCGCACGGTGCTCGGAGGACAACTGGCGGACCGCTATCTCCGCGACCATGGCATTGCCGTGCGCCAGCGCCTGGAGATCGACAGCCTGATGGCTGTCGTCGCGGTGGTGGGCGAGGGCTTGGGCGTTGCTTTGCTGCCCGACTGGGCGCCGATGTGGAACAGCGGTTTCGAGATCGCCAGGGTGCGCCTGCCCGCCCGCGCGCCCGTGCGCCGCGTGGGCGTGGTGTGGGCACGGCAGGGGCCGCGTGCCGCGCTCGCGCAAACGCTGCTCGCTGAAGCACAGGCTTTTTGCAGCGGCGCGGCCCGGCAAAAGGCCGGAAAGACGGCCGGGGACCTCCCCCGCGCGGCGCCGGCGAAAAAGCCGAAGCGATCTATGGCGAAGGGACCGGCGTAAGGGCGCTGCGGCCGGCCAGGACCCTGTGGATATTGTCCAGCGCCAGCCGCAGCATCGTTTGCCGCGTCTCCTCCGTCGCCGAACCTGCATGCGGTGTCAGCACGACGTTGGGTAGCGCCGCGAGCCGGGAGTTGGCGAGGGGCTCGGCCGCGAACACGTCCAGGGCCGCGCCGCGGATACCGCCCGTTGCCAGGGCTTCGATGAGCGCGCGCTCATCGACCACCGTGCCGCGGGAGACGTTCACCAGGAAGCCCTGCGGTCCCAGAAGGCCGAGGACCTCCGCGTTGATGAGGTGGCGCGTTTTCTCGCCGCCGGGGCAGCAGACCATCAGGATGTCGGCGTATTCGGCAAGGGCGCGGATGTCCTGGAAGAACCCGTAGGGAACCTCCTGCCTGGTGGAGCCGCAGTAGGCCATCTCGACGCCGAAGCCGGCGAGCCGCTGCGCGATGCCGCGCCCGATACGGCCCAGCCCCACGATGCCGACCCGCTTGCCCTCCAGGCTGGAGGTCAACGGGAACAGTTGGCTCGTCCATGCCTCGCTGCGCACGAACTGGTCCGCAGCGGGTATCCGCCGCAGCAGCGATAGCAGCAGGCCGATGGCCAGCTCGCACACGGCTGCGTCCAGCACGCCCGGCGTGTGTGTCACCACGATGCCCGCCGCGCGCGCAGCGGCAACGGGGATGCCATCGAATCCGACACCCGAGGTGGCGATGACCTTCAGGCGGGGCAGGCGTTCCAGCCATGAGGCGGGAACCTGGTAGTTGCTGCGCGTGATGATGGCCTGGACGCGTGCGCGCACGGCTTCATCCCGTTCGGCGTCCTGCTCCCCGTAGCGTTGCAGCTCACGGTCGATGACGCTTTGCTGCGCGGTGGGGAATTGGCCGATCTGGAGAGCGCAGGGGAGGGGCATCGCATGTCTCTTGTCGTTGCTGATGCCCGGAGTATTCCTTGCCAAACCTGGCTGGAAGCATGAAATCACGATGTTCAGAGTTCAGTTATTTTTGTTTCCCACATCCCATCAGCGTTCGATGGGTGTTCATTTGGCTATTTCGAGTTGTTCACGAGGCAGGCAATAAGACATTAATAATTTTTTTGTCTCTCGCTTTCGTGGGCGGGTCATTTTCCGGCCTGCCATTGCCACACTGAAGACCGAGCCGCCTCCCATGTGGATGAGGCGCCGCAACAAGCCTTCACGATGGAGACAAGCATGACCCCCAAGAACTCCCGGGCCTCCCGGGCCTCCCGGCGCGGTGTCCTTTCCGGATTCCTGGCGCTCTCGGCCGCACTCGGTGCCGGTGCCGCCTTCGCGGCGTATCCCGACAAGCCGGTCCGCCTGGTGGTTCCCTATCCGCCGGGAGGCGCGACGGACGTCATCGGGCGCATCGTCGCGCAGAACCTTGGCGAGCAACTCGGGCAGCAGGTCATCGTCGACAACCGCGGTGGTGCTGGCGGAAACATCGGCGCGGAGGTTGCGGCGAAGTCCACGCCCGATGGGTATACCCTTCTGATGGGTGCGCTGACGGCGCATTCCACCATGGCAACGCTGGAGAAGGCGACCATCCGCTACAACCTGGTGAAGGACTTTGCGCCCGTCATGGTCGTCGGGTCGGTCCCCCTCGTCGTGGTCGTCAATCCAGGGCTTCCGGTGAAGTCGCTCAAGGAATTGGTGGCCTATGGAAAGGCAAACCCCGACAGGCTGAACTTTGCCTCTTCCGGTGCCGGAGCGCCGCAGCGGCTTGCGGGGGAAATCATCCGCAAGGATGCCGGCATCCGGATGCAGCATGTCGCGTACCGCGGGAGCGGCCCCGCGATGACCGATCTGGTCGCCGGCCAGGTGAACATGATGGTGGAGACGGTGCCGGCGGCGCTGCCATTCATCACCTCCGGCCGGTTGCGTGCCCTGGCCGTGACCATGCCCCAGCGGATTTCCATGCTGCCGGACGTTCCCTCCGCGCCCGAGGCGGGCATGCCCGCGCTGGACATCGCCTCGACTTTCGGCGTCCTGGCGCCTGCCGGTACGCCAGATGCCATCGTCAAGCAGTTGAACGCTGCGCTGGCGAAGATGGTCGAGTCGCCCAAGGTCAAAGAGGCCCTCCTGAAGCAAGGCGTCTATGCCGCGACCCCCAGCACGCCTGCACAAACAGGCGAGCGAATCAAGCTGGAGGTCGCCCGCTGGGAGAAACTCATCAACGAGGCCAACATCAAGGCGGATGAGTGAGTCACCGGTTCAGCATCAACCCGCAATGAAAGCACCGACCATGAAACAGGAAAAATCCCCCTTCGAGCCGGACGAAACGGCGAGCAGCACCGGCATGCGCAAGGGTCTGACCAGCTACGGCGACCAGGGCTTCTCGCTGTTCCTGCGCAAGGCCTTCATCAAGGGCGCGGGGTTCACCGATTCCGCGCTCGACCGACCAGTGGTCGGCATCGCCAACACAGGCAGCGCCTACAACCCCTGCCACGGCAACGCGCCGCAGCTGATCGAGGCGGTCAAGCGCGGGGTGATGCTGGCAGGCGGCCTACCGATGGACTTCCCGACCATCTCGGTGCACGAGAGCTTCGCCGCGCCCACCAGCATGTACCTGCGCAACCTCATGGCGATGGACACGGAAGAGATGGTGCGCGCGCAGCCGATGGACGCCGTGGTGCTCATCGGCGGCTGCGACAAGACGGTGCCGGCGCAGCTCATGGGGGCCGCCTCCGCGGGTATCCCGGCCATCCAGCTCATCACCGGCTCGATGCTGACGGGCAGCCACCGCGGCGAGCGGGTGGGCGCCTGCACGGACTGCCGGCGCTACTGGGGCAAGTATCGGGCGGGCGAAATCGACGTGCAGGAGTCCGTGGACGTGAACAACCAGCTGGTTGCCAGCGTCGGCACCTGCTCCGTGATGGGCACGGCCAGCACCATGGCGTGCATCGCCGAAGCCCTGGGCATGACGGTTCCAGGCGGTGCCTCGCCCCCGGCCGTGACGGCGGACCGCATCCGCATAGCGGAACAGACCGGCGCGCAGGCCGTCCACATGGCGCGCGCCGGGCTGAGCATAGACAGGATCCTCACGCCCGAGGCGTTCGAGAACGCCATGCGGGTGCTGCTGGCCATTGGCGGCTCGACCAATGGCATCGTGCACCTGACGGCCATTGCCGGCCGCATGGGCCTGGAGATCGACATGGCGGCGCTCGACCGGATGGGGCGCGAGACGCCGGTGCTGCTCGACCTGAAGCCCTCCGGCCAGCACTACATGGAGGACTTCCACGCCGCCGGCGGGATGGCGACCCTGCTGCGCGAACTCAAGCCGCTTTTGAGACTCGATGCGCTCACGGTGACTGGCAGAACCCTCGGCGAAGAACTGGAACGTGCCGGCCCCGGGTTCCCGCAGGACGTCGTGCGGCCCATGGGCAACCCGATCTATCCCCAGGGGGGCATTGCCGTGCTCAAGGGCAACCTGGCGCCGGGCGGCGCCATCATCAAGCAGTCCGCGGCCGACCCGCGGCTCATGGAGCACGAAGGACGTGCCGTAGTCTTCGAAGGCATCGAGGATCTGGTCAACCGCATCGACAGCGACGACCTAGATGTGGCGGCCGAGGACATTCTGGTCCTGAAGAACATCGGCCCCAAGGGCGCGCCCGGCATGCCCGAGGCGGGCTACATCCCCATCCCGCGCAAGCTGGCCCGGGCGGGCGTCAAGGACATGGTGCGCATCTCCGACGGCCGCATGAGCGGCACCGCGTTCGGCACCATCGTGCTGCACGTAACGCCGGAGTCTGCCGTGGGCGGGCCGCTGGCCTATGTGCGCACGGGGGATCGGGTGCGCCTGAGCGTGAAGAACCGTGACATCAGCCTGCTCATCTCCGATGAGGAGCTCGCAAGCCGTGCCCGGCAAGCCCCGGTGCAGGAGCCCACGGCCGAGCGTGGCTATCGCAAGCTGTTCCTCCAATCCGTGACGCAGGCCGACCAGGGGGTGGACTTTGACTTCCTGCGGGCGCCCAGGATGGTTGGCAAGACGCCTCGCTGATGCTATTGAAACGATAGCTTGTTGCGCTTTATGGGAAAGGCTTGGGTGCCCGAATCGCTCAAGATTCCCTGGCGCATGTGGCTTGATGCAGGTCAAGATGGTTGAGCCGCGCGTGCCTACACTGCCCCCATGCGCAGAAAGCCCACGCTGTCCACCAAGCTGCTTGCCATGGGCACGGCGTTTCTGCTCGTGGCGCTGGCGTCCATCGGCTTCACGCTGTGGGTGACCTGGGAGCTGGAAGGCGGCGCGGCCGCGGTGAATGAGGCCGGGCGCCTGCGCATGAACATGCTGCGCATGATCCTGGCGCAGCAAAACGAATCACCGCAGGACCTCGCGCGCCTGGAACAGCGCTTCGAGGCCGGGCTGGAGCTGCTGCGCACGGGCGACCCGGCGCGTCCGCTGTTCGTGCCCTGGAGCAACGACACGCGCACGCGCTACGAACATATCCGCAGCGAATGGCGCGCCATTCGTGCCGAGTGGCATGGCCCGCTGCGCCCCAGCAGCGCCCAGGCGGTGGCGCGCGGCGATGCCTTCGTGAGCGAGATCGACGCCTTTGTCGAAGCCATCGAGGTGCAGATCATGCGCTGGACGGCCGGCCTGCACCTGTTTCACCTGTTCCTGGTGGCGCTGGCCATTGCCGCGGCCGTGGCCTTCATGGCGCTGAGCTTCTGGCTGGTGCTGAACCCGGTGATGCGCCTGACCCGGGCGCTGGAGGCCATGCGCCGCGGCGAGCTGGGCACGCGCATGGAGGTCGAGACCGACGACGAGTTCGGCAAGCTCACCGCGGGCTTCAACCTCATGGCCCACGCGCTGCAGGCCTCGCACGAAGACCTGGAGCGCAAGGTGCGCGACAAGACCGCCAGCGTGGCAGAGCAGAACCAGCGCCTGGCGGCACTGTATGCCGTGAGCGCGCTGACCGGCGAGGCCGGCAGCCTGGAGGCCCTGGCCCAGGGCTTTGCACAGCAGATCCGCAGCGCCGCCGGCGCCGACGCCGCGGCCGTGCGCTGGTCGGACGAGGCCAACGAGCGCTACGTGCTGCTGGCCCACGACGGCCTGCCGCGCACCCTGGCCGAGGCGGAGCATTGCCTGCTGGCCGGCAGCTGCGAGTGCGGCCAGCCCGGGGCGCAGGCGCGCATGCGCGTGATCCCCATCGTTCCAGCCAGCGGCGGGCAGCTGCAGCATTGCGCCCAGGAGGGCTACCAGACCGTGGTCAACGTGCCGGTGCGCCTGCACCAGCGCCTGCTGGGCGAGGTGACGCTGCTGTACCGCGGCACGCGCACGCTGCCCGATGGCATGCGCGACCTGCTCGGCACCATGGCCCAGCACCTGGCCACGGCCATGGAGGGGCTGCGCGCCAGTGCGCTGGAGCGCGAGGCCGCCGTGGCGCAGGAGCGCGCCCTTATCGCGCGCGAACTGCATGACTCCATTGCCCAGTCGCTGGCCTTCCTGAAGATCCAGGCGCAGCTCTTGCGCGACGCCATCGCCAAGGGCAGGGATGCGGCGCG
>JAFEEP010000310.1 GCA_018241045.1 Pseudomonadota bacterium
GCGATGTACTCGCGCTGATGGGCGATGCGGTCGACAACGTGCCCGGCATACGCGGGATCGGCCCCAAGACCGCGCCCAAGCTGATCCAGGAGCATGGCACCCTCGAATCCGCGCTCGCCGCCGCGCCGGAGATGAAGCCCTCCAAATTGCGCGAAAGCCTGATCGAGCAGGCCGATATGGCGCGGCTCAGCCGGGTGCTGGTACAGCTCAAGGAAGACTGCCCGCTGCCGGTGCCGATCGACGATTTCCGGCTGGGTGCGATCCCGCCCGAGCCGCTGAGCCACTTCCTCACCGAACACGGCTTCACCAGCCTGCTCAAGCGGCTGGGCGACGGGCGCGGCAGCCCCGAGCGGCGGGTCGAACTCAATCCGGCCAAGCCGGTCACCGTCGGGGCGCAGCCGAGCATCGAGGGCAATCGCCAACCCCTCGCCGAACTGCCGCAGATCGACCGAGCGGCCTATGCCTGCGTCCAGGACGAGGCAGCTTTGGCCGAGTGGATCGCGCGGGCCTTTGCCGCGCGGTTGGTGGCGGTTGATACTGAAACCTCGATGCTCGACGCGATGCGTGCCGACCTTGCCGGGATCAGCCTGGCGGCGGGACCGAACGAGGCCTGCTACATCCCGCTGGGTCACGGCGGCAGCGATATGTTCGCCGATCGGCCCCGGCAGGTCGACAAAGGCCGTGCGCTCGCCATGCTCAAACCGCTTCTCGAAAGCGACGCGGTGCTCAAGGTCGGGCAGAACATCAAGTACGATCTCAACGTGCTGGCCCGTCACGGCGTCGCCGTCTCGCCGATCGACGATACCATGATCATCAGCTTCGACATGGACGCCGGGCGCAGCGAGGACGGGATCGGCGGCGGGCACGGCATGGACGAGCTGGCCACGCGCCACCTCGGCCATACGACGCTGGCCTTCAAGGACGTTTGCGGCACAGGCAAGAAGGCGATTCCCTTTGGCGAGGTGCCGCTTGACCGCGCCACCGAATATGCCGCCGAGGATGCCGACGTGACCTGGCGGCTGCACCGCCTGCTCAAGCCGCGTCTGCCCGACGAAGGGGCAACGCGGATCTATGAGCGGGTCGATCGCCCGCTGATCCCGGTGGTCGCCCAGATGGAGCGCTACGGCATCATGGTCGATCGCGAGCGGCTGTCCGGCCTGTCGGCGACCTTTGCCCAGCAGATCGGCGCGCTTGAGGGCGAGATTCACGCGCTGGCGGGCGGGCCCTTCACGATCGGCAGCCCCAAGCAGCTGGGCGAGGTGCTGTTCGACAAGCTGGGCCACAAGGGCGGAAAGAAGGGCAAGACCGGCCAGTATTCGACCGACCAGTCAGTGCTGGAAGGACTGGCCGGGGAAGGTGCGGAGATCGCCACCAAGGTGCTGGAATGGCGCCAGCTCTCCAAGCTGCGCTCGACCTATACCGAGGCGCTGCAGGCGGCGATAAACCCCGATACGGGCCGCGTCCACACCAGCTATTCACTGGTCGGCGCGCAGACCGGGCGGCTTTCCTCGACCGATCCCAACCTGCAGAACATTCCGATCCGCACCGAGATCGGCCGCCAGATCCGCGATTGCTTCGTCGCCGGGCCGGGCAACGTCCTGCTCGCCGCCGACTACAGCCAGATCGAACTGCGCCTTGCCGCGCACATGGCCGATGTACCCGCACTGAAGGAGGCCTTCGCCCACAGCGAGGACATTCACGCCCGCACCGCGCAGGAGATGTTCGGCGAGGTCAACCGCGATACTCGCGGGCGGGCCAAGACGATCAACTTCGCGATCCTGTACGGCATTTCGCGCTGGGGGCTGGGCGCCCGGCTCGGCGTTCCGGCGGACGAGGCCCAGGCGATGATCGACCGCTATTTCGAGCGGTTTCCGGGGATCCAGCGCTATATCCACGAAACGCTCGATCAGGTGCGCGAGCGCGGCTATTCGGAAACGCTGTTCGGGCGCAAGACCTGGTTCCCGCGGATCAATTCCAAGCACCAGGCCGAGCGCCAGGGTAGCGAGCGCGCCGCGATCAACGCCCCGATCCAGGGGACGGCGGCGGATATCATCAAGCGCGCCATGGCACGGATGATGCCCGCGCTGGACGCGGCAGGGTTGGGTCATGTCCGGATGCTCCTCCAGGTCCACGACGAACTGGTCTTCGAATTGCCCGAAGGAGACGTTGCGGCGGCAACGGAGGTGATCCGCGCGGTGATGGAGGGCGCTGCGGCGCCCGCTGTGGACATGACCGTGCCACTGGGGGTCGAGATCGGCCACGGCCAGAGTTGGGGGGCAGCACATTGAGCGGGAACCTTGCCACCGACATTCCGGCCAAACTGCCTTCGGCCCAGGCGGTGATCGGCTGGTCGGAAACGCTGACCCATGCCGCGATCTATGGCGGGATCGCCGTCGGTTCGGCATTGGCGTTGCATTTCGTGGTGTTCTACCTGCTCGGACGCATGGCCAGGCACTCGACGACCAAGACCGACGATCTCGTCTATAGGCGGCTGCGCGTGCCGCTGCTGTGGTCGATGGGAGCTATCGCGATCTCGGTCGCGGCGGAGAATGACGCGCTGATCGGGCGGATCTGGGATGCGGTCGGGCGCTTCATCGAACCGGCGTTGTTCGGCTGGACGATCTATGCGCTGGTCCAGGGCTTCGCCGCGGCGATGCAACAGCGCACCGAACAGCAGGAGGACGAGCTTGCCGCGCGCAGCCGCCAGACCCGGATCGCGATCTTTTCGCGCACGATCGGTTTCCTGATCGTCTTCGTCACCGTCGCCCTGGTGCTGTTCGGGATTCCGGCGGTGCGCAACATCGGAACCACGCTGCTTGCTTCGGCCGGGCTAGCCACGCTCGCTGTCGGTGCGGCGGCACAGCCCGCGCTCAAGTCGTTGATCGCGGGGATGCAGATCGCCCTGACCGAGCCGATCCGCATCGGCGATTTCGTGGTGGTCGATGGCGAAAGCGGGCGGGTCGAGGATATTCGTGCCAGCTATGTGGTGATCCGCACCGGGGATGAGCGGCGGATCATCGTGCCGACGTCCAAGTTTCTTGACGGAAGCTTCCAGAACTGGTCGCGCGCCGGGGGCGGGATAGCCGGATCGGTGGTCCTGCCGGTCAGCCCGGCCGCCGACATCACCGCAATTCGCAAGGCTTACGAGGGGTTGCTTGCGGCCAACCCCGATTGGGACAAGCGCACCGGATCGTTGCAGGTGTCCGAGGTTCAGATCGGCTCGATCGAATTGAAGCTGGTGATGAGCGCCGTCGGCCCCTCGGCACTGGGCCGCCTGCGTCCCGCGATGCGTGAGGCGATGCTCGAATGGCTGCGCGCGAATATGCCCGCGGCGCTGTGCGACAAGGCGTGATCCTCCCCCGCCGGGGGAGGATCGTTACCCGTGCTTCTTCTCGCGCGTCGATTCGACCATGCCGGGGGCAAGGAAACCGATCTGCTGGGCGGTGACTTCCGCTGCGCGCTTTTTCAGCTCACCCTTCATCTTCATGTATTCGGCCTCCATCTCGGCCGAGACGGTGGCGCGTGAATCGGCCAGGGCCTCGGCAAAGTCCTCGGCGTTGACGCTGTCTGCCTTGCCCTCGCTGCGACGGATTGCGTTGAGTCCGGCGCGGCGGACGACGTCTTCCAGGTCGGCGCCGGTGAAGCGTTCGGCCTGGCGGGCGACTTCGCCCAGATCGACGTCCCTGGCCAGTGGCATCTTGGCGGTGTGTATCTTGAGGATGTGCTCGCGCCCACCCGCGTCGGGCGTGCCAACATAGATCAGCTCGTCAAGCCGGCCCGGTCGCAGCAGCGCCGGATCGACCAGGCCGGGGCGGTTGGTCGCGCCGATCAGCACCACGCTCGACAGTTCTTCCATCCCGTCCATTTCAGCCAGGATGGTGTTGACCACGCGCGCCGTCACCTGCGGTTCGTTGCCGCTGGTGCCGCGCGCGGGGACCAGGCTGTCGATCTCGTCGATGAAGATCACGCAAGGCGCGACCTGGCGGGCGCGGGCGAACAGGCGGCTGATCTGCTGTTCGCTCTCGCCATACCACTTGGAGAGGAGGTCGCTCGACTTGATCGAGATGAAGTTCGCCTCGCTCTCCTTGGCGACCGCCTTGGCGAGCAGGGTCTTGCCGGTGCCCGGCGGACCATAGAGCAAGAAGCCCTTGGCCGGACGGATGCCGAGGCGGCGGAAGGCGTCGGGGTTCTTGAGCGGCAGCTCGATCCCCTCCTTCAGCTTGTCCTCGGCCTCATCCGCGCCGCCGATGTCGGACCAGCCGACATTGGGCACCTGGACCATCACCTCGCGCATCGCCGAGGGCTGGACCCGCTTCAAGGCGTTGAGGAAATCGTCGCGGGTGACGTTGAGTGTTTCCAGCACCTCGGCGGGGATGGTCTGCGCTTCAAGGTCGAGCTGGGGCATGATCCGCCGCACCGCGTCGATCGCCGCCTCGCGCGCCAGAGCGCCCAGGTCGGCACCGACGAAACCGTGGGTGGTCCGCGCCAGTTCGTCGAGGTCGACGCCTTCGGCCAGCGGCATACCGCGGGTGTGGATGCCGAGGATCTCGCGGCGGCCTTTCTCGTCGGGAACGCCGATCACGATCTCGCGGTCGAATCGGCCGGGACGGCGCAGCGCCTCGTCGATTGCGTCGGGGCGATTGGTCGCGGCGATGACCACGATGTTCGAGCCGGTGTTGAGTCCGTCCATCAGTGTCAGCAACTGGGCGACCAGCCGCTTTTCCGCCTCGCCGGGCGTGCCCGAACGCTTGGGCGCGATCGAATCGATCTCGTCGATGAATACGATCGACGGGCTGGCCTTGGCCGCTTCCTCGAACACTTCGCGCAGGCGCCGCTCGCTCTCGCCATAGGCGCTGCCCATGATCTCCGGCCCGTTGATGGTGAAGAAGCTGGCTTCGCTTTCGTTGGCGACGGCGCGGGCAAGCCGGGTCTTGCCGGTTCCCGGCGGGCCGTGGAGCAGCACCCCCTTGGGCGGATCGACGCCAAGGCGGGTGAACAGTTCGGGATAGCGCAGCGGCAGTTCGACCATTTCGCGCAATTGCTGGATGGTGTCGCCCATGCCGCCGACGTCGTCGTAGTTGACGTCGCCGCGCGATCCGCGCGCTTCCTCGAACTCCTCGCGCAGCTCGACCTCGGTATCCTCGTCGATGTGGACGATGCCCTTGGGTACGGTCGACACCACGGTCAGGCGGATTTGCGTCAGCGCGAAGGCTGGGGCGTTGAACATCCGCTGGACCTGCGGCGGCATGTCGCGCACCTGGGTCTGCCCGGTGGTCGCGACCAGGTCGCC
>JAFEEP010000311.1 GCA_018241045.1 Pseudomonadota bacterium
ACGCAGACGCGGAGATACTCGGTGTCGTGACGGTGAGCATCGCCCCAAACCGCGACTAGCAGGGACTCATGCGTGAGCACACGACCGGGGAACCTTGCCAGTTCCGAAAGCAGTGCAAATTCCTTGCGCGTGAGGGATACGGCTTCGCCGTCACGGCAAACCTCTCTTGCCGCCGGATCAATCATGATTGTGCCGAAGTGCCGAACCGGATCGCCACCTCCGAGTGTGCGATGGCGCAGCGCAACGCGGATCCGGGCCAACAGCTCTTCGGTGTCGAACGGCTTGGTAACATAGTCGTCAGCGCCGAGATCGAGCGCGGCAACCTTCTCTTCGGTTGCATCGCGCGCGGTAAGAACGATCACGGCAAGGCCCTTCGCTTTGATCAAGGGGATCAGCTCCAGTCCGTCACGATCCGGTAGGCCGAGATCGAGCAGTACCAGTTCACGACCGGCGTAGCCTGCCTCGGCCAGGGCCTGCGCAGCGCTTGCCGCCTCGTCGACCTGCCGCCCTATGCGCTCAATCGCGGCGCGCACGAGGCGGCGGATCGCTGGTTCGTCGTCGACGACCAGGATCGGAGCGATCACTGACCATCCTCCGGCGACACTTCATTGCGGATCATGCTTTGGGGCCAGGCCAGTTCGAATGCAGCACCTGCGCCGTCCTCCCTGTTCCGCGCAACCACGTCGATACCCATCGCATCGGCAAAGCCACGAACGATGGCTAGACCAAGTCCCGTCCCCCCGGTCTGATCGGAGCCTTCAAGCTTGACGAAGCGATCGAATATTGCACGTTCCTGTCCAGCGGGAATCCCGGAGCCCTGATCGGTCACGGCAAGGGTCAACAGATCGCGCCGGTGAGCTCCTTCAATCTGGATCGGGGTTCCGGTGGGGGCATGGCGCGCGGCGTTCGACAGGAGGTTCACCAGGATACGGTGCAACATGCGCGGATCAGCCTTGACCATCGGCAGTGAGGGCGGCACGGCGAGATCGATGGCGTGCCCTGCCAATTCGCTGCGCAGGTCGTGCACCGCCGCGGCGACCGCGTCGGTCAGGTCGACGGCTTCGGCCCGGACTTTGAGCGCGCCTTCTTCGATCCGGGTCATCTCGACAAGGTCGTCGAACACGCGCCGCAATTTGCGCGCTTCAGCTTGAAGGGTGGTGGCGATCGGCGATGGTTTGCGCTCGTCCGCCAAGGCGTCGGCCGCCGCAACCACACTGGTCAGCGGGGTCTTGAGATCGTGGCCGATCGAGGCCAGCAGGGTTGCGCGCAAAGCATCGCGTTGGCGCAGCGCCGCAATCTGGCGCGCCTCTTCCTCAAGCCGCAGGCGTTCGTGCGCTAGAGCTGCCTGGCCGAGCAGCGTGACAAACAGCGTGCGACGATCCGCCGGTACGGGATCGCCTCGCATGGACGTTTCGATCCCGATTACTGCAAGAGTTCCAAGCGAGGTCTTGAGCGGATGGAACTGCCAGTCGCTGGCTGCGAGGGTTCCCGTTCCGCGACCGGTCGGCTCCGCCCGATCGAAACACCAGTCAATCGCGGCAATGTCGATCGGTCCGATTTCGGCACCGGCCGGAAAAGCGCCGATCACGACGTTTTGGCCGCCCTTGCGCAACAACAGCACCGTGCGACAATCGAGCAGGATAGCGATCTCACGGCAGACGATCTCGGCAGTCGGTGCTTCGTCGCCAACAGCGGCAAGCTTCTGGCCGAAAGCGGCGATCGCGGCATTTTCGTTTGCGGTGCGTGCGCCGACATTGGCTTCGCGGCGCAGGCGCCCTGCGAGCTGGCTGGTCGCCACACCCATGCCGATCAGGACAAGAAAGGTAACGACATTCTGGGGGTCGGCGATGGTGAAAGTGTACAGCGGCGGCAGAAAAAGGAAATTGTAAGCGAGTGCGGCGGCGAACGAGGCCAGCAGCGAAGGCCTGAGGCCCAGGAACGTTGACGTCGCCACCACCGGAAGGAGATAGATCAGGCTGATCGTGTAAGGACCGATCAGGCCCGCCAGCCAAACGTTGAACAGCGTGGTCAGGGCAACTAGCCCCAGAGCGGCGCCATAACTGCGCAGGCGTGTTTCGCCACGGACGCTCCGCTCCCTCGCCACGACCGTCCCACTCACGGGCAGCACATGGATGGCGACGTCGTCAAGATCACGTACCAGCTGATCGACGATCGAGCGGTGACGCAGTTCAAACCACCACGAACGCCGGACCTTGCCTATCAGCAGCGTCGTCGCGCGGTTCTCCGCGATATACCCCTTGAGGCCGGCGATCACGGAGGTCGAGGGAATGGTCACCAGTGTTGCCCCCAGCGTGGCGGCGAGCTGCAGTACCGCCGCCAGCGCCTCTTGGGATTCGTGCGGCAGCGAGGTGCTACGCGGGGTTTCGATCGACACTACGGTCCAGGAAGCACCCAGGGCATCGGCAAGCCGCTTGCCCTGCCGCACCAGGGTTTCGCCACCTGGCTGGTCACCTACCGCAACCACGAGCCGTTCTCCCACCGCCCAGTTGCCCGATTCACCCGAGAGCCGGACGTGCTCAAGCATTTGCCGGTCGATGGTTTGTGCGGCGCGGCGCATGGCGAGCTCGCGCAGCGCGGACAGATTTGCCTTTGAAAAGAAGTGGCTCAGCGCACGCGCAGCTTCGCTGGGAACATAGACCTTGCCCTCCTTCAGCCGTTCGATCAGTTCATCGGGCGGCAGGTCGACCAGTTCGATCTCGGCGTCCTCGAGGCAAGCATCGGGCACGGTTTCGCGCACTCGCACGCGCGTGAACCCCGCAACCACATCGTTGAGGCTCTCTATATGCTGGATGTTGAGCGTGGTGATCACGTCGATCCCGGCATCGCGCAACTCCTCGACATCCTGCCAGCGCTTGGGGTGGCGGCTGCCGGGGGCGTTGGTGTGCGCAAACTCGTCGATCAGCGCAATCCGGGGCTTGCGCGCCAGCATTGCATCGATGTCGAATTCATCGAGCTTGTGTGCGCCGTGTTGGATTTGCCGGCGCGGCAAGACCTCGAAAGGTGCAAGGAGCGCTGCTGTTTCGGCGCGCCCATGGGTCTCGACCACACCAACGATCACGTCGCGGCCCTGACCCAGCAGGGCCGCACCCTCGCTCAACATCTCGTAAGTTTTGCCGACACCAGGCGCAGCACCGAGAATGATCTTGAGGCCGCCCCGCGCTTCGCGTCGGGCCGCCTTCAGCAATTCGTCAGGATCGGGGCGAAAGCCTTCATTCACTGCTTCTGCGCTGCTCCCACGCGGTCGAGTTCACGATTGAGCTCTAGCACATTGACGCGCGGCTCACCCAGGAAACCGAGCATCGGATATTCGGTCTGGTGCTCGACTAGTTGCCGCAGAGCTGCAGGATCGAGCTTGCGCGACGCCGCGACGCGAGGAATCTGGAAAAGCGCCGCCTCGGGACTGATATGGGGATCGAGCCCCGAGGCGGAAGTGGTGACGAGGTCAGGCGGGACAGGACCCGTCAATCCCTGGGCGCGCAGATCAGCCATACGGCCCTGAATCGCATTGCGCAGATCCTTCGATCCCGGCGCGAGGTTGGTTGCGGCCGAAGCCGACGCGTCATAACCGTCCTTGCCAGCAGCAGAGGGGCGACCGTGGAAGTAGCGATCACTGGCGAAGGCCTGGCCGATCAATTCTGAGCCTATTACCCGGTCGGATTTGCGGATCAGGCTGCCGTTGGCCTGATCGGGCAGCACAAGTTGTGCGATGCCAGTCATCGCCAATGGATAGGCAATTCCCGTCATCAGGGTGAGGGCCAGCAGTACGACCACGGCGGGACGAAATGAGGAGCGGAGTTCGGCAAACATGATTTTTGTCCCTCAAGCGAGGTGGAGGCCGGTGACGGCCAGATCGACGAGCTTGATCCCGATGAACGGAGCGACGATTCCGCCCGCTCCATAGACCGCGAGGTTGCGTGACAGCAGCACGCCTGCGCCAGCCGGGCGGTACTTGACGCCCTTCAGCGCCAGGGGAACGAGGCAGGGGATGATCAGCGCGTTGAAGATGATGGCGGAGAGGATCGCGCTTTTGGGGCTGCCCAGCCTCATGACGTTGAGCGCGCCAAGCTCGGGGTAAAGCACGATGAAGATCGCCGGAAGGATCGCGAAATACTTGGCCACGTCATTGGCGATCGAAAAGGTGGTCAGCGCCCCGCGCGTCATCAGCAGTTGTTTGCCTAAGCCGACTATCTCGATCAGCTTGGTTGGGTCGCTGTCGAGGTCGACCATGTTGCCCGCCTCGCGCGCGGCCTGGGTGCCGGTGTTCATGGCCACGCCAACGTCGGACTGGGCCAGCGCATCATCACCAACGAAGCGGGGATGAAGCGCCACGGCTTCGATCGCAGCCGGGCGGTAAAAGTGCTGGCGACCGGCGTGCGTTCCGCCACCGCGCGTGCGGCCGACGATTTCGACAACCACGTCCAGTCGGTGCTCGCCCGGCAGATGTTCGAAATGGCCGGCATCGGCCCCGACGAGGTCGATGTGGCCGAAGTCCATGACGCCGCCTCGCTCGGTGAGCTGACGGCGATGGAAAACTGCGGCTTGTGCAAGCCAGGCGAGAGCGGGGTCATGGCCGAACGCGGCGACACGACGATCGGCGGCAAGCTGCCGATCAATCCCTCGGGCGGGCTGGAATCGAAGGGGCATCCGATTGGCGCCACCGGCACCGGCCAGATATTCGAGATCGTCCAGCAGTTGCGCGGCGAATGCGGCGAACGCCAGGTCGAGGGCGCACGCATCGGCATCCAGGTCAACGGTGGCGGCCTGTGGGGGATCGAGGAAAGCACTGACCACATCGGCATCTTCGGTCGCGCCTGAACCGTTCGAGAGACAAGGAAAAAACCATGACCTACGTGCAACCCAACGAAGACCAGATCCTCGCCGTCGACGGCATCCGCAAGTTCCTCCAGAACGAGATCAAGCCGATCGCACGCGAATACCAGGACCGCTTCATCCCGCGCAATGTGATGCAGCAGATCACCGAAGGCATTGCCGAATTCGGTATGCCGGGTGCGGCCGTGCCGCAGGAATATGGCGGCCTCGGCCTGGGCTACGTGACGCAGGGTATGCTGTTCGAGGAAATCGTCGCCTGTTCGGTCGATATCGGCCTTGCGGTGATGATCAACTCGGGCGGCGCGGAGTTCATGGCCGAGTCCGCCCCGGCGCATCTGCGCGAAAAATACCTGCCCGGCCTGCTGGCCGGCAAGATCTTCAGCAGCTTCGGGATCAGCGAACCCGACGTCGGCTCCAACGTTGCCGACATCAAGACCCGCGCGGTGCGCGACGGCGATCACTTCGTCATCAACGGCGAGAAGACCTGGATCTCCAACGGGCACTATTCCGACTACATCATCTGCACCTCGCGCACCGGAGAGAAAGAGCTCTCCCACATCCTCGTCGATCGCGTCGAGAACGGCTATGAATCGCGCAACATCGACAAGATCGCGATGAATTCGCAATCGACGGCGCAGATATTCTTCACCGACTCGCGCGTCCCGGTAACCAACGTGATGGGTGCGGAGGGCGCCGGCCTCAAGAACACGATGAAGGTGTTCGAAAAGGCGCGCGCCCACGTCGGGATGTTGTCGGTCGGGCTGATGCGGGCCGCGCTCGAGGAATCCATCCGCTATGCCCAGGAGCGCAAGCAGTTCGGCAAGCCGATCGCCGCGCACCAGCTCGTCGCGGCAAAGCTCGCCGAAATGGCGACGATGCTCGACGCATCGCGCCTGATGTGCTTCCGCGCCTTCTCGCTGATCGACGCGGGGGTGCGCTGCGATCTCCAGTCGTCGATGGCCAAATGGTACGCCACCGAAGCCGCAGTGAAGGTCTGCCGCGATGCCGTGCAGCTGCACGGCGGGAATGGGCTAACCAAGGAGTTCGAGGTCGAACGTCTGGCGCGGGAGGCGATCGTCATCCCGATCCCTGACGGAACGACCGAAATCCAGAAACTGGTGATTGCCCGCGGGCTCACCGGGATCTCGGCGATCGTCTGATCGTCGGGGGAGCCGGTGGACGATCCGCCACCCCCCTCGGCGCGAGGGGGTAGCGGAGGGGGGCATCGCCCATACCACAAACGAGCAAGTTCAGGGATCTTCGCGCCCGCGAAATCAGCTCCGGGAAGAGCGGGGCACGAAGAACCTGGGAGACGTCGCCGGCGGGTGGCCGGTGATATATTCGAACCATTGGGAGGTTGATGATGTTCAAGGATGGCAAGGCAGTCAAAGCTGTATGGAAGAGTGGCATCGCGCTGGGCGTCCTGATGCTGACGTCGGGGATTGCCCAGGCGCAAACGCAGGGAGCCGCTCCTTCGGCGAACGCGGGCGATGCTGCGACCGATGATGATGGTCTGTCGGTCATCATCGTGCAGGCCCGCAAGGTCAGCGAGAATATGCAGCAGGTTCCCGTCGCCGTTACGGCCTATTCGGGCGCCGATCTGGTCAAGCAGAATATCCAGCAGGTCCAGGATCTGGGCAGGTTCACGCCCGGGCTGGCGCAGCGCCAGGAGCCGCGCACCTACGGCGTCTCGGCTTCGTTCACATTTTGAGCGAACCGGACTGACGCGGCAAGGGGGCCGCTGTCACAAGACCGCCCGTCGCAAGACCGGCGGTCTGCCTGTTTGGCCGAAGCCGGCCCCGATCCCGGGGGCAATGGTGGCGTTGCTCAGGGCGCGCCGTAGATGACCTTGCCTTCCTTGATCGTCGCCACGACCTTGAGATCGAGCAGCCGTTCAGGCTGCATGGCGAGGGGATCCTTGTCGAGGATTACCAGGTCGCCAAGCTTGCCCGGCTCCAGCGTCCCCTTGTTGGCTTCTTCGTGAATTTCATAGGCGGCGTTGCGGGTGACTTCCTCAAGCGCTTCATAGGGCGTCACGCGCTCTTCGGGGCCAAGGATGTCGTTGCTGCGGGTCCGGCGCGTGGTGGCCGACCAGATCAGCCGGATGATGTCCGGGGGAACCACCGGGGAATCGTTGTGGATGGTGGGATGCAGGCCGAGGTCGAACGCATCGCGCTGGGGTGAGATGTGGTCGGCCCGTTCCGCGCCCAACACCACTTCGCGGTGCCAGTCGCCCCAGTAGAAGGTGTGGCTGGCGAAAAAGGTCGGCTCGATGTCCAGTTCCTTCATTGCCTTGAGCTGGTCGAGCCGCACGGTCTGTGAATGGATCGCGATGGTCCGGCGCAACTGCGGCCCACCTTCGGCATTGACTGCCCGCACCGCGTCGATCAGCTGCTGGATCGCGGCATCGCCATTGACGTGGACATAGACCTGACGGCCCTTGCTGGCCGCGTCGCGGATCATCCCGCGCAGGGTTTCGTCCGAGATCTGGCGATAGCCGGCATAGCTGGCGTCGCGTCCCGACGGCGGGACGTGATAGGGATGGCTGAGCCAGGCGGTGCGCCCCTGGGGCGATCCATCGTCGACGATCTTTACTCCGGCGATGCGCAGATGGTCGCGATAGGGTTGGTTGAAGGGCAGGTTGTCGATCGATGGCCAATGCCCGCCCAGCAGGATCAGCGCATGAATGTCGAGAAACAGCCGCTTGCGCTTGGCCGCTTCGTTCATCGCGGCCCAGGC
>JAFEEP010000312.1 GCA_018241045.1 Pseudomonadota bacterium
CTGGCGAAGTGGGAGCGCGCGATCCCCAATGCCTCAAGGCATGGGCCGACAACCGCCGCCGCTTTCTCGGCCAGCTTCCTGCGCCTGGCGAGGTCTCACCAGCCCGGCCGGAGGTCCGCTGACCATGGGCGGCACAGGCGTCATCGACCATTTTCTCGAGGTCTTCACCCGCTACATCGATGGGGGCTTCGGCCTTCTGCACGGCGAGGTGGCGTTCATTGCCACGACGCTGGTCGTCATCGACGTCACGCTCGCCGCGCTGTTCTGGTCGTGGGGCGCCGACGACGACATCATGGCGCGCCTCATCAAGAAGACCCTGTTCGTGGGCATGTTCGCCTACATCATCGGCAACTGGAACAATCTTGCCCGCATCGTCTTCGAGAGCTTTGCCGGCCTCGGCCTGAAAGCGAGCGGAACGGGGTTCAGCACCGCTGATCTCTTGCGCCCGGGCAAAGTCGCGCAGACCGGCCTCGATGCCGGTCGCCCGCTGCTCGACTCCATCTCCAATCTGATGGGCTACTGGTCCTTCTTCGAGAACTTCATCCAGATCGCCTGCATGCTCTTCGCCTGGGTGCTCGTGCTGCTCGCCTTCTTCGTGCTCGCCGTCCAGCTGTTCGTCACCCTGATCGAGTTCAAGCTGACCACGCTCGCAGGCTTCGTGCTCATTCCCTTCGGACTCTTCGGCAAAAGCGCCTTCATGGCCGAACGTGTGCTTGGCAACGTCATTTCGTCGGGCATCAAGGTCCTTGTCCTCGCCGTTATCATCGGCATCGGCTCAACACTCTTTTCCGAGTTCACCGCAGGCTTTGGCGGCGCGACGCCATCGATCGACGATGCGATGGCAATCGTCCTGGCCGCACTGTCGCTGCTTGGCCTCGGCATCTTCGGGCCGGGCATCGCCAACGGCATTGTCTCGGGCGGACCACAACTTGGCGCAGGCGCCGCCGTAGGCACCGGACTTGCAGCCGGCGGCGTGGCCGCCGCCGGTGCGGCCGCCGCCGGTGCCATCGCTTCGGGCGGGGCATCACTGGCCGCCGGCACCGCCGCCGCTGCTCGTGGCGGCGCAACCCTCGCAGGCGGTGCATCGACAGCCTACAGTTTGGGAGCCGCAGGACAGTCCGGCATGACCGGCGTGGCGTCGGGCGTGGGCAATGTCGCCAGCACTGGCGCGCAAGCTGCCGTCTCTCCCCTCAAGCGCGCGGCCTCGAAGGCGGCCGATAGCCTCAGGTCCAGTTATCAATCCGGCGCCAATGCGGCGGCCGAGATCGCTGGCGGCACTTCTGAATCCGAGGCTTCTGGCGTCGCCGCGCCGCCCGCAACTGCCGAAGGCCAGCCCGATTGGGCCAAGCGCATGAAGCGCAATCAGCAGCTCTCCCAAGGGGTCCAAGTCGCCGCGCACGCCGTCAAATCAGGCGACAGCCATGGCGGCGGCACGTCCATCAACCTTTCCGAAAGCGACTGATCATGAGCCTCTTCAAACGACCCTCTACCCATTACGGCAAATCGCCCGAGCCCGAGACACCCTACCAGCGCGCCGGCCAAATCTGGGATGATCGCATAGGCTCGGCTCGCGTTCAGGCGCATGGCTGGCGGCTGATGGCATTCGGCTCGCTCATGCTGTCAGCAGGCCTGTCCGCAGCGCTGATCTGGCAGACCGCCAGCGGCTCGATCGTGCCCTGGGTGGTGCAGGTAGACCATCTGGGCCAGGCGCAAGCAGTCGCTCCTGCTACTGCGGACTATCAGCCGTCCGATCCCCAGATCGCCTTCTACCTCGCTCGCTTCATCGAGCAGGTCCGCAGCATCCCGGCCGACCCCATCATTGTGCGTCAGAACTGGCTGCGCGCCTACGATTTCACGACGCAGGCCGGAGCACTCGCCTTGGGCGACTATGCCCGCGCCAACGATCCCTTTGCCAAGGTCGGCAAGACGCAGGTGGCGATCGACGTCTCCAGTGTGATCCGCGCATCGCCGACCTCGTTCCGCGTGGCCTGGGTCCAGCGCACCTATCAGGACGGAGCGCTCGCTGCGACCGAGCGCTGGACCGCCATCCTTACCATCGCCGTGCAACCGCCCCGCGATCCCGAGAAACTCCGGGCCAATCCGCTCGGCATCTACGTCAACGCCATCAACTGGTCGAAGGAGCTTGGACAATGACCCCCACCTTGCGCAAAGCTGCGAGCCCGCTCTTCCCGGCTTTCTTCATCTCCGCCATCCCGGCCATGCGCAAAACGGCGCTGCCGCTGCTGCTCTGCACATCTGCCCTCGGCGGCTGCGCGACAGTGCAGAAGCCGCCCGCCATCAATTTCGATGATGCGCCCCCCGCCGTGCAGACCGTCGATCCGCCAGCACCGGTCCAGGTTGTCGAAATGCCGAAGATCTTGGCTCTGCCCGGGCAGCTGAAGCCGTTTGGCCCGGACAGCGCGCCAACGCCTGACCTGCTTGATCCAGCCTCCCGGGTGAACGCCGCCAATGCCGCCGCGCGGATGCAGCCGGTCAGGAACGGCTTCATCAACGCCATCCAAATCTACCCGTTCGTCGATGGAGCGCTTTATCAGGTCTATACCGCGCCGGGACAGATAACGGACATCAGCCTCCAACCCGGAGAACAACTCGTCGGCTCCGGCCCCGTCGCTGCCGGGGATACGGTGCGCTGGATCATCGGTGACACCGAAAGCGGCATCGGGGCATCGCGGCAGGTCCACATCCTCGTCAAACCGACCCGCGCATCGCTGATGACCAACCTCGTCATCAACACCACGTCGCGCACTTACCACATCGAACTGCGGTCCACCGACAAGACCTATATGGCCTCGGTGTCGTGGCAGTATCCGCAAGACCAGCTCATCGCCCTTCATCGCCAGAATGCCGAGGCAAGGGCGACCGAGCCAGTTGCCTCGGGCATCGATCTCACGCAGGTCAACTTTCGCTACCAGGTCTCGGGCGACCGCGTCCCGTGGAAGCCCCTGCGCGCTTTTGACGATGGCCGTCAGGTCTTCATCGAGTTCCCGCGCAGTATTGGCCAGGGCGAAATGCCGCCGATCTTCGTCGTCGGCCCGGAGGGTAACACCTCCGAGTTGGTCAACTACCGCGTCCGGGCGAAATATATGATCGTCGACCGGCTCTTCGCGGCAGCAGAACTGCGCCTTGGGTCCGGAAAAAGCCAGCAGCGCGTTCGGATCGCCCGGACCGACGGAAGGCCGGCATCGTGACTGACGAACACGGCCCGGGAAGGGAAGAAGGTGGGGCGCGGCAGGGCGATGTCCGGCCAGATGTGAAAGGCGGCGATGACGCTCTGCCGCTGACCGGCGAGCCAGTGGTCCGCATGCGGCTGCGGCCTGAACCGCCGCGTGTGACCCGCCTGTCGCGCAAGGTGCTGGCCGCGCTCGGTGTCACAGCGGGCCTCGGTATCGGCGGCGCGCTGATCTACGCGCTCCAGGTCCAGCATGGCGGCAAGGCAAGCGAGGAACTCTTCGCCACGGACGGCCGCAGCGCGCCCGATGGACTGGCCGGGCTTCCAAAGGACTATGGCGCAGTCCCCCGCCTCGGACCGCCGCTCCCGGGCGATCTGGGGCGCCCCATTCTCGCGGCGCAAAACAACGGTCAGCCCGTTCCCGCGCCCGGGATGGCAGCGCCGGTTCCCGCGCCTGCCGGCCCAGATCCAGAAGTACAGCGTCGCCGCCAGGAACTGGAAGCCGCGAGAACCGCCCGCCTGTTCTCCGCCTCTCAGGCGGTTTCGGTAAATGCCTCGTCCTCCCCGTCGCCCGTACCGGCGGCGAGCGACCTGGCCGGGCTTGGCCTCGCGCCGCAGCCCGCCACACCCTCAGCGCAGGACCGGCAACTCGCCTTTCTTGGGCAAACGCCCGACAAGCGCACGGTAGCGCCTGATCGGATTGCAGCGCCTGCATCGCCCAATGTGCTGCAAGCGGGCGCCGTCATTCCGGCTGCGCTGATCACCGGTATCCGCTCCGACGTCCCCGGTCAGATCACGGCGCAGGTGACCCAGAATGTCTATGACAGCCCCACCGGGCGTATCTTGCTGGTGCCTCAGGGGACGCGGATCGTCGGCCAGTATGACAGCGGCGTCGGTTTCGGTCAGCGCCGGGTCTTGATGGTCTGGAACCGGCTCATCATGCCCGATGGCCGCTCGATCGTTCTCGAACGGCAGCCGGGTGCGAATGCCCAGGGTTATGCCGGGCTCGAGGATGGCGTCGATTTCCATTGGGGGGAGATGTTCAAGGCCGCTGCGCTCTCGACACTGCTCGCGGTCGGCGCCGAGGCCGGGACCAATCAGAACGAGAGCAATCTGGTGCAGGCGCTGCGTTCAGGCGCTTCGAACAGCATCAACCAGACGGGTCAACAGATCGTGAGCCGTCAGTTGGGCATCGCGCCAACACTGACCATCAGGCCGGGATTTCCAGTGCGGGTGATGGTCACGCACGACCTGGTTCTCGAACCCTACGGAGGCTGACATGGCCAAGCTGAAACTCGGCCCGATCGCGGACGACAAGCCGGTCGAGATCACACTGGAGCTGCCTGCAAGCCTGCACCGCGATCTCGTTGCCTACGCTGCGATCCTCGGCCGTGAGGGCGGCCAGGGAGTTGGTGATCCGCTGCGCCTGATCGTCCCCATGCTCGAGCGCTTCGTCGCGTCGGATCGGGGCTTTGCCAAAGCACGCCGCGAACCGCATCGCGCAGTCGGAGACTGATCGGTCGTTGCCTTGGTGACCCCGGGTCATGTCTTGGAAACGAGATCCTTGTCTGGTTCGCTTGTCGCGTCGGGATCAAGAAAGCTGAAGGCCGACTGCTCGGTGGCATGGGTCATCGAGCGCGCAAGTTCCATCATGCCCAAGAGCGCAGGATTGTCGTTGCTCGGTGACCAGACGGCGCAGAAGGGCAGAATTTCATCTTCGATCGGGCGGAAGACGACCCCTGGAAATTGCGCAGCTGTGGTTGCCTCGCTGGTTACGGTGAGGCCCCGGCCCAAGGCGACGAGCCGCATGAGATTATCGCGCCCGACGGCATGATGGTGGATTTCCGGGTGGCGTCCAAGATCGGCAAGCCGCTGCACCAGATAATCATGGATCTCTTGGCCAGGTGCGGCTTCGCTGACGATGAACGTTTCGTGGGCGAGAACACCGAATTGCACCTGAGGCTCGCCAGCACGCGGATGATCCGATGGCAAAACTACGAAGATACGCTCGGACCAGAGCTGTTGGCTCGCAAATCCGGGCCATTCACCGGCGCCTGTTATGAAGGCGATATCCAACTGATGCTGGCGGATCGCGACCAGATGGTCCGCCGGATTGCCATCGATGAAGGTGAGTTTGATCGCAGCGTACTGCTCGCCGAACGTCTGAATGAGATCCGACAAGAACCCGGAGGCGAGGGAAGAGAATATCCCTATCCTGAGGTGCCCGTCCTCACC